>DASPXY010001583.1:0-6095 GCA_035637055.1 Gemmataceae bacterium
TTTTACCACGCCGGCCGCCCCTGCGGTAGCCCAACCCGAAGGACAAAGGAGACAGGCATACTCTGAAAAGCCGGGCGCGCGACCGTCGCCGGCGGTTGGTGCTGGCCAGCATAACGTCGCCAATCAGACGTTCCGCGACTACCGCCTGGTCCTGGTCGATGATGCCTCGCCCGACGGGACGCTGGCCTTGGCCCACCGCCTGGCAGCGGGAGAGCCAAGGATCACAGTCGTCGCGCTGCCGGAGAGAAGAGGCCGCGGGGGTAGCCGCGCAAGGAGGAGGGACTGCGGGCTACTCGGCGATTCTGCGCTCAGCGTGTGGCGTGACGCACGGACAGACCCCCGGCGTGACAAGTGGGCAGCGACCTGGTGGCAGACCCTGACCTGCAGGGCGCTACCGTGACGAAGCCCCGAGCGCCGAGGACGCGGGGAACTGTGCCGTTCTCCACGGCTCCGGTGAACAGTCCGCGTCGGCGTGTCGGACCGAAGCGCGCAAGGTTACCTGTGTTCAGGACAAGGTGGTCACAACTTGTCCTGAACACAGGTAACCTTAGAACAGTCGATCCGCTCTTGGATTTGTGGACTCCTGCGGCCGAAAGAAGCCCTTGGGTTACGAGCGTCAGATCGTCACGGCGCGCTCCGCGGCTTTTTCGTCTGGGCGATGTGCTGCAGGAGCCGCTGCGCCTGCTGGATCAGGTAGAGCGGGTTTGCCTCCGTCGCGGCAATCCTTCGCGCATCCGCCACCGCGAAGTCGAGCTGGTGCGGATCGCGCACCCGAAGCAGCGCTTGCAGGGTCGCCATTCGCGTGCCGACGTCCTTCGACTTCAGCCAGCCCGCAAGTGTCGGCCGCGCGTCGTCCTGGCCCAGGAGGTAGAGACTGACGGTGGCCTCGCACACAATCGCGAAGGTGTCGTCGCCGGTCAAGTGGCGCAGCATCTTGACATGGAGGGCGCGATCCGACGATCGGGCGTTGGCCAGGCCGGCGATGCCGCGCAGACGGTGAGCGTGATTGCTGGAGCCAGCCAGGGCGCGGTAGAACTCCGGAGCGTCAGCGGCGCCGATCTCCTCCAGAGCCTGCAAGATCATCTCCGCCGACAGCAGTTCCTCGAAGTCGATCGGGTCGTCGGCCTGGCTCGGCGCGAACGCCGCCCTCAGGTCTACCCAGTCGTGCTTGATACTGGCGAGACTGGCGATGCGCTCATAGCTGGCCTGCCTGCTGACGCCGCCCTGCGACGCCAGAACGCCGGCCCGTCGGCGCCCCTCGGTCGGTTGCTGGCTGGTGTCCTGGAACAGGCGGATCAGGTCGGGGACCGCTTCCCTGGCCCGCAGTTTGCCCAGCGCCTTGACGATGGCCGCCCGCGAGAGCCCGCTCTCGAGGTCCAGGGCCTGGCGAAGATTGGGAATGGCCGTGCGCGCCGACAGCGCACCGAGGCCCAGGGCGGCGTTGGCGCGTATGACCCGGTCGGAACTCTTGAGCGCCTCGGTGAGGGGCGCGATCAGCTTCGGACCACCTGCTTGATAGAGCCAAATCAGCTGCGCGGTTGGCTTGGGGCGGTCGCGCCGAACGTGGGCCCGCAACACCACCTCGAGGCAGCGGGGTTGTTCCACGAGCGCCTGGCCCAGGCGGTCCCGATTCTTGTCGCCATTGGGGAAAATCTCATGGGCCCTCGTCTCCAGGAGGAGCGCAAACGACTCGGGACACGGATACATGGCGAGGGCCCGGCAATAGTCGTCGCGATCCGAGTGATTGCTTCCCGCCAGTGCTGCGAACTGTTTCCAGTCCGGGGCCTTGCCCTGCAACGCCTGCGCGATGATGGCCGGCTCGCGAATCGTGGCGTCCTCATCCTGGCTCAGCACCTGGAGAATCGCCATCGTGTCCGCGCCCTTGAGCTCGCGGAGGAGGCTGAGCGTCTGCTGGCGCACGTTGACACTGCGGTCGCGGGCCGCCTGCGCCAGGATCGGCAGATAATCAGCGTTGCCGCGCGGAACCTCATGCATGGCATTTTCGCGGAGGTAGGAATTGGGGCTCGCTAGCCAGCGGGCCAGGTCTCGCGGGGTCTTTACCGGGACCTCCGTATTTTTCGCCTCCTCGCGGTAGCGTTTGTCTCGAGTCGGAACGAACACCACTTCCTGGCGTTTCCAGGGAGCCGGCAATTCCGCCTTCGGATCGTCGAGGATGAGCAGACCGAACGCGCCGCCGAGATAGCGTTTCCCGCGATACTGCACATCGAAGTTCCACGCGCCTCCAAGGATCGGCATCGTGGGTAGCGACTTGCCCGGGGGCACGATCTCATCTCCTTGCGCCAGCGTCAGGCTCTTCGGGTCGAGGATCATGCTGGGGAAGGTGACGACCGCGCGATCCTGGGCCGCCTTGCCGACGATTCGGGCATGCTTGAAGTCGTGGCGGTGCTCCCAGGTGTTCCAGGTGTCGAACGTGTTGAACAGGATGTGGACCTTGTCGCCCTGGACCCGGAGCTCCTTGAACTGATAGGAAGGCAGCCCGTCGATGTGGTGCAAGCGCCGCAGGCGGCCGCTGGTCAGATCGATGACCGCCAGACCCCCTTCGCGCTGGTACGGCGCACAGGCGACGCAGAGCTTGTCCCCCAGCCGCACGGCATCGACAACGCGATTGGAAGGGAGGCCGTCGGAATAGGTGTATCGGCCCACGACCGCGCCGCCGGACAGCGACAGGATCGTCAGACCGCCGTCGGTGGCGACATAGGCCCGGTCGCGCTCCTCGTCGAAAGTGATCTTGTGGACGTGGGCGCCCGCCAGCGCCGATTCGGCGTGCCCCAGCTTGCTCAGCCTCTTCGTGGCCGGATCGTAGGCGAACAGGCCCCCGTCATCTCGGCTCGCCTGCGCGCGTGCCGCGCCGAAGCGAATCACGTCGGGACTCGCCGCAAAGCACGTCACCTGGTCCCCTGGCCTCGAGATCGGCTCATAGGTCGAGGACCCGACATGCATGTAGCCGAGGCCATGCCCCCTGTGCATCAGGAAGCGCGGCCCCAGGAGGTTGTCGAGCTTCTTGGCGGGATGGCGGATCAGGGTCACCGCGCCGGTCGAACGCTGGTACTGCAAAACCTGGTTCGAGAAGAACCAGACATGGTCCGCGTCTTCGCCCAGAAACGTGAAATCGCCGATGGTCTCTTTCCTTCGCAGATTGTCGATGGCCAACGACGTCACGCGCAGCGTGTTCGGATCGACGAGGCCGAGGCGATAGTCGTGGCTGGTGTGCTCTGCCCGCGCCCAGATTTCTTTGCCTGTGACCGCCAGGATGTACGGGGCACGCTTGCCGTCGAGCGGTTGAAAATCGTCCTTCGGGCCCGCCACGACGGCGCGGGCACTCCACAGCTTTCCCAGGCCCGGCACGAAGCCAATGTGCGGCTGCGGCGCCCAGATGTCGCCTGGCGCGCCGTGCTGCACCGCTTTCCCAGTGCTCGGGTCATACTGAAAGACGTAGCCGGCCGACTCGATCCACAGCTGGTCGCGCCACCAGGTCAAGGGCATGGCATAACCGTCGCGGGCCGCGTCCCCCAGGATCGGAATGAACACAGGACGCGGTTCGGCCGCGTCGGCGTCGGCGACGCGGTACAGCCCCAGCGGCGTGCTGACGAAGAACCCTGCGGGCGTCGCGAGGAACGCGGCCGCCCTCCCCCTGAGCGGGATCTGAGTGATTTCGAGCACATTGCCCGGCAACTCGCGATAGCGCACTGCGCCCCACGAGGTTCCCACCCAGGCCCCGTCCGCCGATACCGCGTGGACGTCATCCCGGCTCGTCAGCCAACGTGCGGTTCCGGGCAGGCCCACGGTGCGGACGGTCACTTTCGCATAGGTCTTTTCCTTGCCGGTGAACGGATCGCGCCGTCCGGCCTTGAGTCCGCGGTCACGGTGGCTGAGCTGGTTTTGCAACTGCAGAAGGCCGCTCTGGGACACCCGGCGGCGCAGCAGCTCCAAGTCCTTGTCCTCCTGGAAATGATCGAGCAGCAGCAGTACACTCGCTTCGAGGGAACTCAGCGAATCGTACTGGTCCCAGAGATGCTCCTCGCGCCAGGTGTAGTCTTCCTTGATCGCAGCGAACGGCGGTTCGCCCCGAAGCAGGCGCCGACCAAGTGCGAGCAACTTCTCCTTCTCGCCGGCGCTTTCGTAGAGCCGCAGCAGGTGGTACGCGAAGGCGAAGAGGGTCTTGTAGGTCTGGCCGCGGGCATCCCGTCGGGCGTCGGTCGCATAGTGCGCATTGTTCTTGGCCTCCTCCAGCAGTTTCTCCATGAGCGCCACGCGCTGCGGCGAGTCCTGCCGATTCTCAAGCCACATCAGCTCCCAGTGTGTCCGGAGATCGTTGGGCTCCGCGCTGGTGTAGAGGCGCAGATAGTCGAGTTCACGGCCTCGCTCCTTGAAAGCGCCACGCAGCGGCGCTCCGTGCAGGGCGGCCGGCGACTTCGCGAGGATTTGCAAGGCCCCCTCGACGTCATCGGCGATCAGCGCAAGCACGACCTGATCGCTCGGGTCGGTGACTTTCGCGCGTTGCTTCTGGAGCCAGGTGCGAAAACGCGGCGCTTGCCTGGCCGACTCGAAGCGCCGTTGGCATTCTTGCAAGCGCGCCAGGGTGTAGGCGGGCGGGCCACGCAGCTCGAACTGCCGCAACAAGAGGTCGAGATACGGCCCCGTGTCGGCGCGGACGCTGTAAAGGGCGAGAAGGCGGTCGATGGCTTCGTCACGACGGGCAGGGGCGTCCCGCTCCTTGTCTGCGGGTCGCGCAAGCACCTTTTCGTAGGCCGTGATCGCCTGGTCGGCCTCCTGGTAGGCGTCAAACGTCTGGCCGCGTCGGAAGTCCTCTTCGTGCGCGGGGAGCTTCGATTTTTGCAGGAATTGCAGGTCGAGAGCCAGCGCATCCCTGGGCCGACCTTGATGACGGCGTACGAGGGCGAGCACCTTGACAGAGCGCAGATGTCCCTTGGAAGCCCTGGTTTCGAGCAGTTTGACGAGTCGGGGCTCTTCGTTGGCCAGGCGAAATTCTCCGAAGACCAGGCGAACGTACTCTTCAAGACTCATACCGGACCCTGTGTCGAAACCGAACTGGTAGAGGAAGGAGAGTTCGGAGCGCTCCGCGGGATCGCCCTGCAGAGGCGTGGGCCGCGGGGCCTTGTCGTTGACCGGGCGGGAGTGGACGCGCGGGCCGACGAGCTGGCCTTGGGCGAGTTCCATCGGCGGATCCTTCACTAGTAGCGGCTCAAGCAATAGTTCGAGCGCCTGATCGCTCTTGTTGCGCTGTTTGAGGAAAAATGCGTGGTCCAGCGTGAAGAGGAGACCCCAACTCGAAAAACCGCACGGAAAGAGCAAGTTCTCGAATTCGCGGTCATTCCCACCGAAACCGCCATGAGGGCCACCAAGGTAACGATAAGGGTCGAAGGCAGCGTGCCGGCGATGGATGTTGCCCACGCGCGTGAATTCGCGCTCCGCGTCGTCCCATGCTTCCAGGGCGAGGAAGCGGCGCAGCAGCCAGTTGTCGCGGTGGCTGCCGGCGTAGCTCGCCGAGTGGCCGTCGTACGCGCGTGCGGAGTAGGCCGGCGTCCGCTCCGCCTCGGTGAGGAACTGATGGACCGGGATGAAGCCGTCGTCCCAGCGTGCGTCCTGGGTAGCGCCGATCTTCTGGGCCACCGCCCGGTAGCAGGCGAGGGCCTGAGTTTTTCGACCCTGAACGAGATGGATCTCCCCCTCGATCAAGTGTACCCAGGTGGGCGAGACATCCGCCGGCGCCTTTTTCAAAAGGGGGAGGAAGAACTTTGGATCGGCGCGCGCCCACGCCGCCGCCTCGTTCAATCCAGGCGGTTGCCCCTGCGGCCGCTCGTCGCTCTTGCGAAAGAACTTCCAGAAAGCCTGCGTGCGCTCCGTGGGATCGAGTGCTTCGCCAGCGTCTCCGGCAGAGAGCGGCAAGGCCGGGACGCTCCAGCCGAGAATGACGAACAGCGCGACAAGTCGATGACGCATGGTATCACCCCGAATGGAACCAAACTTCCCCCGGACCGAGAATGTTGACGACAGTACCGACATTACTTCACAATCTTGTTGCAATCCGGTTACACGTGCGCGATTGGCTTGCT
>DASPXY010001584.1:0-2065 GCA_035637055.1 Gemmataceae bacterium
ACCTGGAGCGAATCTGTCTGCGGGCGCTGGCGAGGGAGCCGCGCCACCGCTTCGCCTCGATGACCGAGTTCGCCGCAGAACTGGCGGCCTGGCTCGCCGGGGCCAGGCAGGCGGGCGCGGTCGCCAGCGAGGATCGCCCGCCGACTCCAGCACTCCCGGATCCTCGGGCGGCCGACGGTGCCTTGCAGATGCTGCGCGAATGGGGCTGGGAGCAGGGGTTGGAGCGATTGAAGCGCGACACGGACGCGGCCGCCGAGCCGGGTCGGCGTGCGGCCCTGCAGATCCTTACGGGATGGCTGGCGGCGGAGCGCGGCCACGATGACGAGGCCCTCGCGCCGCTGCGTGCCGCGGCGAGCTGGCCGGCGCTGGCCGCGTGGGCGCTGGCGGGCGAAGCGTTTCTCGCCCTCCGCCGCAAGCGCTATCGCGACAGCCAAGACCTGCTGCGCCGTGCCGCGTCGGCCGCCGACGCGCACGACACGGTCCTCTCCGCCACCCTCGCCCATCTGCGCGGCACCCTCGCGCTGCAGGAAGGCCGCCCCGACGAGGCGCTGCGCGAGCTGCATACCGGGTTGGAACAACTCGGCCCCAGCCACTTCAGCACCGGCCGTGTGCTGGACACGCTCGGCACCGTCCACGCCCTGCGCAACCACTTCCCGTTTGCCCATGCCTTCTACGAAAAGGCCCTGGAGGTGAAACGCCTTCATGGCGACGACGCCGGAGTCGCCCTGACGCACGGTCAACTCGGCCGGCTCTATCTCTCGTGGGGCCGACTCGCGGACGCCGACGCTCAGTTCCGTGCGGGGATCGAGGTTGCCCGGCGCACCGGCGACGAACGCGGCGAGGCGCAGTTGTACAACCACCGTGGTCAGGTGCAGCTGGCACGGGGTCGCCCGGTCGAGGCCGTCGCCCTGCTGGCCGAGGCCGTCCGCAGCGCCACCGGGCGCTATCCGATCCTTGAGGGTTACGCGCGCAAGGATCGTGCTCTGGCCTCGTTGATGCTTGGCGACGTGGCCGAAGCGGATCACGATATTGCAGAGGCGGAAAGGCTCTTTCACGCCGCCGATTTCGCGGAGGGCCTGGCTCACGTCAACCGAGTGCGCGGGCTGATCCGCCGCCGGCAGGGCCGCCCTGAGGAGTCGGCGCAAAGCCTGCGAACGGCGGCGACCTGGTTCGAGCAGGCCGGCGAATCCGCCGAGGCGGCCGACTGCTTGCTGGAATTGGCACGCACCCTGCGCGGCCGGGGTGCGGCCTCCATCCTGATCGAGGAAGCGCTGCTCGCTGCTCTGGACCGCGCCGAGGACAGCCGCCGTCCGGCGCTGGTGGCCGCCGTCGAGAGCGAGCTGCGCGAGGCGGCACCGCTGGAACTGGGGCGCCGCGAATGTCGCCGGCTGCGGGGCGCTGCGAACCCCGAGCGAACCGCCGAACCGGGCAGCGTGCTCTGTGTGGAACTGCACACGACCACGTCCGAGGGACCATTGGCTTCTTTGGAGGTGCGCAATCACCTCTTTGCCGACCTCGCAAGGCTTTTCGCGAGTGAAGGGATCGAGGTGATCCAGTACCGGAGCGATGGGCTGGTGGCGCTGGCGCAAGGGCCGGGCCATGCCGTCCGCGCCGTGAGGGTCGCCCTGACTGTGATGGAAGCGATCAGCGAGGTGAACAGGCCGCGGCGAGTGCTGGGCTGGCCGTTGTGGCAGGCGCACACTGCAATTGCCAGCGGCGTCATCGGCGTGGCCGCGGTCGGCACCTTCGCGCGCCGAGATTACACAACGGTGGGCGAGCCGGTCTGCCTGGCGGAGCGCCTGCTGGCCGAGGCTCGCCCCGACCGGCCCTGTATCGACGACGCGACGCACGAGGCAGTGGCCGTGTCGGTTACCTTCGACCCGTCGGGGCCGCGCTTCGTGGCTGCTCGCGAAGGTCCGCGGCGCTTCTGGGAGGTGATGGGTCTGGCGCGGAAATCTCCTGAATGCAGGGGAAACTGACCGCAGCCCACAGCGCGAACAAAACGAGCGGCGGGGTTTATCCCCGCCGTCTTCGAGCACGGCGGGGATAAACCCCGCCGCTCGTT
>DASPXY010001585.1:0-3444 GCA_035637055.1 Gemmataceae bacterium
CGGCTACGTGATGGGCCTGCCGAAAGTTGACGAGGTCTTCAAGACCTGGGAAGCGAAAGATCTGGAGACGCCTTTCTGCAGTATTGGCGATCCGACGAAACTGCGGGTGCTGGTGCCGATTCCGCCTGCCGATTACGAATTGGTGAAGACCGATCTCAACAGAAAGGAATCGCGCAAGGAGGAGTTGGAGGTGACCATCCGCGTGCGCGGCATGGACACGCGGACCTGGCCGGGCAAGGTGACGCACCGGCCGCAGGCGGCCGACAAGACGATTCCGCTGCAGCTATCCACGCGCGGCGGGGGGCCACTGGCGATCAAGCCGGGGACACCGGGCAACCAGATCGAGCCGCAGAGTCAGATTTACCTCGTCGGCATCGACTTCAAGCAGCCCGATCCGTCGATCTGTCCGGGGACGATGGCTCAGGTCAAGATCCACTGCGAGTATCGCAGCCTGGCGTGGTGGGTCTGGCGCTCGCTGTCGCAGACGTTTGACCTCGGGTTGCTGTGAGTAGTTGTCAGTTGTTAGTTGTCAGAAAGAAGCCCACGGGTTGCAACCCGTGGGCTTTTTCGCTACCTAACCCTCATAGGTTCTGGGACTGACAACTAACAACTACCAACTGACAACTATGCAACTCAAAGGCATCATCCCCCCGGTCGCGACGCCGATGCAGCCCAACGAGGATCTCGATCTGCCGCGGCTGAAATGGTTCATCGACCACCTGATCAGCCAGGGCGTTCACGGCATCTTTGTGCTCGGCACCAACAGCGAGTTCTACGCGATGGACGAGCGCGAAAAGCAAGAAGTGATCGCGACCGCCGTCGCCCACGTCAAGAAGCGCGTGCCGGTCTTCGCCGGCACGGGCGCCGAGACGACGCGCGAGGCCGTCCGCCTGACGAAAATGGCGGAGAAAGAGGGCGTCGATGGCGTCTCGGTCATCACGCCGTACTTCGTCAGCCCCTCGCAGCAGGAAATTTACGACCACTACCGCCGCATCGCCGAGAACACGTCGCTGCCGGTCATCCTGTACAACAACCCCGGCACCTGCGGCGGCGTCAAGATCGACGTCGAGACCGTGGCACGGCTGGCTCAGATCCCGAACATCCTCGGTATCAAGGACTCCAGCGGCGACCTGCAGAACACCAACGAATACCTGCGCGTGGTGCCGGAGCGCTTCAGCGTCCTGCAGGGGCGCGACACGCTCATCTATCAGGCGATGATCTTCGGGGCACGGGGCGCGGTGCCGGCGACGGCGAACGTGGCGGCGCGCCTGGTGGTGGACATTTACGAGGCGGCGGTCCGCGGCGACCACGCCGCGGCGCAGGCGGCTCAGCGGCGCTTGAACCCGGTGCGGCTCAGCCTGACGCTGGGCACGGCGCCGGGCGGCGTCAAGGCAGCGCTGGCGCTGCTGGGGAAATCGATCGGGCCAAGCCGTGCGCCGGTGAGTCCGCTGTCGCCGGAGAAGCAGCAGAAGATGCGCGCGGCGCTCGCCGAGGCGGGCCTGCTTTGAAAACACGTTCGTGCGTCCACCCGCTTGCGGGTTAGCAGTTGTCGGCCTGCTAACCCGCAAGCGGGAAACGCCCTCAAACTTCATTGTGCGCCGGTGCCGTCCGCGGTAGACTCGTCAGGATGATCTCTTGCGGAGGATCCAGCGATGCTTAACCGCCGTGACGCCATGCTCCGCCTGGGCCAACTCGGCCTTGGCTCCCTGACCTTGCCCGGCCTCCTGCGGACCGAGAAGGCCCACGCGGCCACAGTCACGACGACGACGCGCCGTCAGGCGCGCTCCTGCATCCTCCTCTATCTCTGGGGCGGCCCTCCCCAAAACGATATGTGGGATCTCAAGCCGGACGCGCCGCCGGGCATCCGCAGCATCTTCCGCCCCATCCAGACGGTGGTTCCAGGGGTTCGCATCTGCGACCAGATGCCCCTGCTCGCGAGGCATACAAATAAGGTCGCCTTTGTCCGCTCGATGACGCACACGAGCAACATCCACGAGCCGAGCGTCTACCACACCCTGACCGGCCGGCAAAATCCCACGCTCATCTCGCCGCGCAACGCACGCCGCCGTACCGATGCGCCCAATGTCGGCGCTGTCCTGTCGTACTTCACGCCGCCCGGCGGGCTGCCCGCGGCGGTGACCATTCCGCGACCGATCGGCCACGACGGCGTCACCTACGCGGGCACATACGCCGGCTGGCTTGGGCCGCGCCACGACCCGATGGAACTGCGCGAGGCGCCGAACTCGAGCGCGCCGCCGGCCCACCCGCTGATGCTGCCGCCCGACGTCAGCACGACGCGCGCCGTCGCCCGTCGCGGCCTGCTCCATCTCCTGGAAACGCACGACCGACGCCTGCAACACAGCCGCGCCGCGGAGGCGCTTGGCGGCTTCCAGGAGCAAGCGTTTCGCATGATCGCCTCGCCCGAGGCACGGCGAGCCTTCCACCTCGACGACGAGGCGCCCGTGGTGCGCGACCACTACGGCCGCAACGAGTACGGCGAGAGTTTCCTGCTGGCGCGGCGGCTTGTTGAGGCGGGCGTGCGGCTGGTGACGGTGACCTGGATGTACTTCATGCCCAATGGCCGGATCGCCAATGTCTGGGACACGCACGGCGGTACGGCGGGCCTGGGCAACGCGACGGGCTTCGACATGCTCCGCGCGCACTATTGCATCCCGCCCCTGGATCGCGCCTATGCGGCCCTGCTCGAAGACCTGGAACAGCGCGGCCTGCTGGACGAGACGCTGGTGGTGATGACCGGCGAGTTCGGCCGGACGCCGCGCATCAACAACACGCAGGGCCGCGAACACTGGGGACCGTGTTACACCGCCTTGCTGGCTGGCGGCGGCGTCCGCGGCGGCCAGGTCTACGGCGCCAGCGACGCCGTCGGCGCCTATCCGCGCGACAACCCCGTGGCGCCGGAGGATTTGCTCGCCACCATCTACGAAGCGATGGGCATCGCGCCGGACAGCGAGATCCGCGACCGCGAGGACCGGCCGATCCGCATTTGCGATGGCCGGGCGGTGACGGCGCTGTTTCGTTAATGCCGGGACAACCGACGTGTTGTTCGTAGTACCGCCTTCAGGCGGCTTGACGTCAAGCCGCCTGAAGGCGGGACTACGAACAACACGTCGGTTGCCTCCGCATTAAGCAGCCATTCGCAGCGGGTCTTGCCGAACCAACTCCCGTCCTGGGTCGGCCATGTTTTGCTTTTCATCCAGATCTCATCCCGCTTTCATTTTCTGTACGCTATCTTACCAAGATAATAATTATGCAGGGGAGTGCTATCTTTCTCAATGGAAGAGGAAGCGCAGTTTGTCAGGGAATTCCCGATACGGTGTAGAGGAAGACAGAATCCCTCTCACCCCCCACCTTGGGAGATTTTTTGCGGAAGAGCCTCACATTTTCGCCAGCTGGTCGTTCATTAGAGTAGACTGGTATTGTCGC
>DASPXY010001586.1:0-2303 GCA_035637055.1 Gemmataceae bacterium
CGCGTGCAGGAGGCGAGGCGAGCAGCTCAGGCAGCTCAGCTCGCTGCCGAGGCGTTCGCGCCGCCCACGTCGGCTGGCGAGCAACCGTCGCCCGAAGCCGAGGGCCTCGAGCGTGACCCGGATGACCGCGGCTAGCGGCCACGTCAGGTAACTGGGGAGGAACGCCCTTGGCTGCGGAGGCGCGTGTCGCTACCCGGGCCCAGCAGCTCACTTTTGGGGGGATCGCATGAGTAGCTTCCCCCCCGTATAAATCCCAGTGCTCAAATAATGCACCACAGGATATTGCCATCTACGGACCCTAGGCATCATGAGATAGATGGATCTCATTAAGCCCAAGAGAGTCCAGTCTCCTAGTTCGTCAACTAAGCTAGCGGTCTGGAAGCCGACTTGTCCGTGTGCAAGCGTACCTTCACCGTTCCTCGCGTTAACGACCATTCCCTTACCCAAGACGAAGACGGCGTCTGGTTGTTCTTCAATTGGTGTGTTCTGGCATTCGTCACGAAGACGGTTCGCGACGGTCGACAAACGCAACCGCGATTCAAAGGCAAAACATATATACGGAATACGGTCTACGAAGAACGGTATGTCAGCCGGTGCATCCACCAAGATATAGTCGTTGTCGCTGGTGACACGCTGAAGGCGCTTCACCGATCGGCAGTTGCGAACGGTTCTACGGATTTCAGTGGTAGTGAGGTTCGCCTTTACCTGGAGGACGAAGTCAACGCCTTCCGCTATAAGAAGGTCCGGTATGGAGGTCCGGGAGAGAAACGGCTGATCCTCGTTACAGACGACTACGTCCAATTCATCGGATTGCTGATCATTGGTATCTATGATGCTGGTATTTTGTACCACGACTTTGAACGGAAGGTGGCGCTGCATGAACTCCTTAACGATTCCTTCATTGCCGCCACCTTTGACATCCGGGTCCTTATGTTTTCCTCTCAGCTCCTCAAATTCAGCTAAGAGCTTACGGCCCTGTGATTTAACGTACTGGTGTACTGGACGTGGCATGGCTTCCTTCCTATGTGCCTACGCTTCCTTTTCCAAGTCGAGAGCGGCACCGGCGAGGCGCTCAGCGCTTGCCTGCGGCGGCTTGGGGGATCTTCACGACGCATTGTGACTCGTGAGGGCAGCCCGCCGCCCGCGCAACCGAGTCCCGGGCTGCGGCGTAGACGCGGGGCTCGGTCGGGGTCTAGGTCTTGGGCTCGGCGGCGGTGTCGGCGCAGGGGATCAGGGCTCGCGTCCGGCGTCTCTGAGGGCGTCGTCGAGGTCGAGGTAGAAGCGGACGATCCCGCGGCCGCGTCCTGGCCGCTACCCGCGTCGGCGACGGCGATTGGGGTAGGGTCCGCGCGGCTCCCCCACGGTCGGGAGCGCCGCGCGGGCGCGGGCGAGCAGCTCGGCTGCCTGCTCGGGGCGGCACATGAGCCGGATCTCTCCGGCGGGGTCCGGTCATGCGCCGGCACCTGACGGGGCGCGCAGCCGCTCCCGCAGCCCGTGGATGAGCGTCCAGGCGGCCGCGTCGGCGTAGTCGGCCAGGTACTCAGGCGCGCGGTCCATCTCCCGCTCGATCTCGTGGGCTTCGTCGATCATGTGCTCGGGGATGTGGGGGCCGCCACCGCAGCCGTCCTCGAGCTCGTCGCACCACTCGTTGCAGCCGAAGGCGTCGTCCCACTCCCGGCGGGCGGCCTCCAGCGCGTTGAACTGCCGCAGCGCCACGTGCAGCAGGTCGACGCCGGGCGCGCCCGCCAGGGCTTCGGGTACGCGCAGGTCTCCGAGCCCCTCTCCCGGTTCCGGCAGCAGCGGCTCGCCGTCACCGTCGAGGCGGGGCTGTTCGCCTGGCAGCGGCTCGCTCCAGGACGCTGGCGCGGCGCCGATGGCGACCTGCTCCAGCGCGGCCTGGGCGCAGCAGGCGTAGGCGCACAGCGCCATGGTCTCCAGGGTGGCCACCTTGGCGATCGCGTCGAAGACGGCCAGCGATCCGGACGGGCGGGCGCGGGTCGGCTCGGTGCCGGTCTCGCCGGCGAGAGTCTGGCGCTGGCGCTCCAGCAGCTCGCGGGCGGCGCGCAGGGCGGTGTGCTGTTCGGCGTCCTGGCGCAGCCGGCCGAGGACGCTGCGCCAGTTGGGGTGCAGGTCGTCGCGGTCCTGCAGGGTGCCGAGCGCGGTGATCACCTGGTCTCTGGTCGGCCAGGGCGTCGGCGTGGTGGTGCGGTCGTTGGTGCTCACGGGACTACTCCTCCTCCGGGGTGTCGGGGTGCTGCTGGCGCCAGAGGCGCGTCACGTCGTCGAGGCTGGTGATGGCGGTC
>DASPXY010001587.1:0-8608 GCA_035637055.1 Gemmataceae bacterium
TGTCGATTTTGCAGACCTTCGCCGCTCCCAAGGGCAAGGTGTCGCGCGAGGCGCTCAACCAGAAGATCGATGCCACGACCACGGCCCTGCTCGGCCTGACCGGCATCAGCGCCGATCCGGTGCAGTCCCGCGAGCACATCCTCATCGCCCAGTTGCTGCTGAACACCTGGAGCAAGGGCAAGGATCTCGACCTGGCTGGCCTGATCACGCAGATTCAGGAGCCGCCGCTGTCCAAGATCGGCGCTTTCGACATCGACACCTTCTATCCCGAGAAGGATCGCCTCAAGTTGGCCGTCGCACTCAACAACATCCTGGCAGCACCGAGTTTCTCGACGTGGATTCAAGGCGAGCCGCTGGACCTGTCGAAACTGCTCGCCAGCCCCACGAAGAAAAAGAGGCACCTGATCTTCTATGTCGCCCATCTCGACGACGCCCAGCGGATGTTCTTCATCACCCTCTTGCTGGAGGAAGTGCTGAGCTGGACGCGTAAACAACCCGGCACGACCAGCCTGCGGGCGATCCTCTACTTCGATGAGGTGTTTGGTTATCTGCCGCCGTACCCCGCCAATCCGCCGAGCAAGTTGCCCTTGATGACGCTGCTGAAACAGGCACGGGCTTTCGGCGTCGGTGTGCTGCTGGCGACGCAGAACCCGGTCGATCTCGATTACAAGGCGCTCAGCAACGCGGGCACGTGGTTCGTCGGCAAGTTGCAGACGGAACGCGACAAGGCGCGGCTCGTGGAGGGGCTCGAAGGCGTGGCGGCGGCGAGCGGCACGTTGACGAACCGGGCGTATCTGGAAACGGTCATTTCGGCGTTGGGCAACCGTGTCTTCCTGTTGCACGATGTCCACCGCGGTGCGCCGGTCCTGTTCCAGAGCCGGCATGTCCTGTCGTATCTGCGCGGCCCGATGACGCGCGAGCAGATCGAGACGCTCATGGCCCCATTGAAGGAAGCCGCGGCCCAAGACCACCCGCCCGCGTCCGCCCCTGCCGCGCCGACGCCGGCCGCGGCGGTGCCGGTCGCACCGGTCCCCGTGGCCGCGATTTTGCTGTGCCGCCGCTGCCTCGCCGAGTTGCCGCCAGGGGTCGCTGCCTGCCCGAAGTGTGGCGAGCCGCTCCAGGCAGCGTCGCGCGGCGAGGCTCGCCACCCCACGCAGACCGCGCAAACGCCTGCTTCCACGACGGCGATTCCGGTAGTTCCGGTCGAGGTCGCCGTCGTCGCCCCGCCGAGCGTGCCCGGCGACGTGCCCCAGTTCTATCTGCCGCTGGCCGGTGCGGCGCGGTCGCCAGGGGGACCGCAGTATCAAGCGCGGGTGCTCGGCGTCGCAGATGTGTCCTTCTTCGACAAGAAGCGGGGGATTTCGCACCGGCAGACGTATCGCCTGCTGGCCCTGCCGCCTGCTGTCGGCCAGCCGGTCGCCTGGCACACCGCGGAACGACTGACCTGTCAGCCGACGACTGCGCCAGGATCCGCGGGCACTTATGGGGCCGTGCCGGAATCGCTGAACACGGGCAAGAAGGTCAAGTCACTGGAGAAGACGCTCGCCGAATTCGTCTACGACAATACCCGCCTGGTGTGGTTCGAGAACGAGGCATTAAACCTGCTCAGCCAGCCGGGCGAGGACGTGACGACCTTCCGCGATCGCTGCCGTGCCGCCGCTCGTGTCGAGTTGGACAAGGCCATCGCCGCGGAAAGGCTCAGGTATCAGCCGAAGTTCGACGCCTTGGGGGCCAGGATGCCGGACGCGGCCACGGGGCCGAATGTCGGCTCGGTCCTCGGTGCGCTCAATCCGTTCGGCTGGTTCGGCGGGAAGGAGCCGCCCAAACCGCTGCCGGGCGATAAAATCGCCAAGTTGGAGGCGGAATGGCGTGAAAAGCAAGCAGCGATCTACGAGAAGTGGAAGCAAGCGGGCGAGCAATGCAACGACGTGCCGTTGAAACCGCGCCGCCAGGACGTGCAGGTGACGACGCTTGGTTTGGCGTGGGCGCCCTTCTGGCAGGTGCAGACGCACCCCGGCCGCCTCGAATGGGTGCCGGCCTACCGCTGAGGTTGGCCGCGCTTGGGGAGGGGGAGGCAATGGCAAGGCTCCATCGCGTTGTTCTGCCGGTGTCGCACATCGATCAGGCCGTTGCGCTGTACGCCGAACTGCTGGAGATGAGCGGCGAGCGGGTTTCTCCCGGAGTTCATTACTTCAATTGCGGTGGCCCGATTCTTGCGCTGTTTGATCCCATCGCTGACGGGATCGGCTGGCCAATCGAGGAGAAGGAACTCCCCAATCAGTATCTTTACATTGGCGTACCGGAACTCGACTGGGTTTATTGGCGGGCGCAGGAACTTGGGTTCAAGCGGCTTGTTGCCCTCTATCGGGATCCGATCTATGGGGAGCGGCTGTGTTGTCTGCGCGATCCGTTTGGCAACCTCATCAGTTTCGTCGAGGAGAGCACCCTCTTCAGTGGTGATGGGGTTTGTCGGGCAGCCCCGGGCTGAGTTCGAGCCGACCTCCAAGAGCCCACGAATTTGCTTTTCTGCGGAGAAACCCATGAAGGCCAAGTTCACCCTCACACCAGCGCAGGAAGAACTGCTCCGTTCCCAGGTCATCGACGCTGAGCATCCCGGCCCGATCCTGCGCGACTTCCAGACCGTGCTCGATTTCCTCGGCACCGAGGGCGTTCCGGCGTCCGGCAAGCATCAGCTGTTGGCTCAGTCCGCCATCGTCGAACTCGACGGCCGGTTGAGCCGCCCGCTCCACCTCACTCTGAAGCGGATCCCACTGCACTCGCATCCCTACCTGCAAGGGCTGCACCTGCTCCTCCGCGCTACCGGCCTGACCCGCGTTGAGGGTGGCGGCTCGAAAGCGCAGCTGCTCCCTGAGCCGACCGTCCTCGCCGTGTGGAACGGTCTGAACCCGACCGAACGCTACTTCGCCCTCCTGGAGGCGTGGCTGCTGCTCAGCCGGCCGGAAATGGTCGGCGAAAGGGGCGGGGCCTTGGCGGACGATCCACTTCTCGGTTGTATGCAAGCGTGGCAACAAATTCCTGCCAAAGGCTGCAAGTTTGATCTGAGACAGCCGGCGACAGTATACGTTCCGGGGATGTTCTACGGGTTCTACCACGTTGCCCTGATGGGTCTGTTCGGTCTGATGGAAGTCGAACATCCGCGGCAGCCGGTCAAACCCTGGCGGCCCGCCGGTCTGAAGCACTTGCCCTTCGGCGACGCCATGTTCACACTGCTCAGCCGCAAACTTCCTTCCTGGTTCACACAGAGGGAGATCAAAGTGCTTGACGAACAGGAAACCGAGGAAGAGGCAACCGAGGCGCGGCGTTTCGGCCACTGGCAGTCGCTCTTCCAGCCGTACTTCCCCGCGTGGCAACACAATCTCGTCGTGCCGGAAACACAGCCGCAGGAGGGCGTCTTTGTCTTCCGCGTGTCGCTGGGCAAGATCTGGCGGCTGATCGCCATTCCCTCGCAGCACACGCTCGACGACCTGGCCTACGCCATCCTGGCCTCCGTGGATTTCGACGACGACCACCTCTACGAGTTCACCTACCGCGACCGCTTTGGGGCCAGGGTGCAGGTGCTCCACCCGTTCATCGAGGAAGCCGGCCCCAAGACCGACGAGGTCGCGGTCGGCGAGGTGCCGCTGCAACCGGGGCAGTCGATGACCTTCCTCTTCGATTTTGGCGATAACTGGCAGTTTGACGTCCAGTTGGAACGCATCGATCCGCCCAAGTCGCGCATGAAAGGGCCGAAAATCCTCGAAAGTCACGGCAAGGCCCCGGAGCAGTACCCGTCCTGGGATTGAGCGACCACGGTCCCAACGGGTGGCGGGTGGTGGGTGGCGGGTGGCGGGAGAAGAGGTGGCTTTGTGTTCTCCCGCCACCCGTCACCCACCACCCGCCACCCGCTACCTTTCCAGCCACAGAAGCCGAGGGAAGAATGAACGACTATCACGGTCCATTGGCGGCGGCAGTCGAGGCAGCGCGGGCGGCGGGAGCGCTGTTGCGCGACGATTTTCTCCGGCCGGGCGGACCGCGCGGCAGCGGGAGCCATGCCGATGCCGACACGGAGGCCGAACGGCTGATCCGCGACAAGTTGCTCGCCGCCTTGCCCTGCGCCTATCGCGGCGAGGAAACGGGCTTCGCCGACAAGGAGGGCGACCCGCATCTCTGGCTGGTCGATCCGAACGACGGCACCTCGGCGTACCTGAAAGGCTGGCGCGGCAGCGCGGTCAGCATCGCGCTGCTGCGCGATGGCGTGCCTGTGCTCGGCGTCGTCTATGCGTTCTGCTACCCCGACGGCGAGGGCGACCTGATCGCCTGGGCGGAGGGTTGCGGTCCCGTCACGCGCAACGGCAAGCCAGTGCAGGTAGACTTGACGGCCAACCGCCTTGAAGCGGGCCGCGTGGTGTTCGTCTCGCAGGACGCCGATAACTGTCCGGCGGCGAACACCGACTGCGTCCGTCCGGCCCGTTACATCGCCCTGCCGAGTATCGCTTACCGCCTGGCGCGCGTGGCCGTCGGTGATGGGGTGGCGGCTGTCTCACTGGCTGCCCCGGGCGGCTGGGACTACGCCGCGGGGCACGCTCTGCTCCGCGCCGGCGGCGGCGTGCTGCTCGATCAGGACGGGCAGCCCGTCACCTACACCCGCGACGGCCAGAGCGCGACGCGCCGGTGCTTCGGCGGCGCCCCCGAGGCCGTCCAGGAATTGCGACAACGCGACTGGCAAAAGGTGTTTATAGCCGAGCCGATGCCGCCGGCGCCGTTCCGCCTGGTGCGACCGGCACCGGGGCGGGCCATCGCCGACAACGGCGTGCTGTCCCGCGCCCAGGGTTGTCTCCTCGGTCAACTCGCTGGCGACGCGCTCGGCGGCCTTGTCGAGTTCAAGTCGGCGATGACGATCGAAATGCGTTACCCCGGCGGCTGCCGCGAACTCAAGGACGGCGGCACCTGGAACAACCTCGCCGGCCAGCCGACCGACGACTCCGAACTCGCCCTGATGCTGGCGCGCACCCTCGTCCACCGCGGCACCTACGACGCCGAGAGTGTGCTGGAGGCGTACGCCGAGTGGTACGACGATCCGCAAACCTTTGATATCGGCGGCACCACCCGGCAGGCGTTGCGAGCGGCGTTTGAGGCCCCACCCGGCGAGCGCGTCCGTGAAACGCTGGCCCAGAATAACCAGCACAGCCAGGCCAACGGTTCGCTGATGCGTATCAGTCCGCTGGGCATTTTCGGAGCCGGACGGGTCGAGCAGGCCGTGGCCTGGGCGCGTCAAGACAGTCAACTCACGCACCCGCATCAGGTCTGTCAGGACTCCTGTGCGATCTTCGTCGCGGCCATTGTCCACGCCATCACGCACGGCGGCGACCCCACGGCTTGCTACGAGGCGGCCTTGGCGGAAGCGTCGAAGCCGGGCGTCCATGCGGACGTGCTGCTGACGATCGAGAAGGCACGCTGGGGCGCTCCGGGCAACTACTCCGATCAGATGGGTTGGGTGCGCATCGCGCTTCAGAACGCCTTCCACCAACTACTCCACGCCCCGAACTTCGAGGAGGGCGTCGTGGCGACGGTCATGGCCGGCGGCGATACGGACACCAACGCCGCCATCGCGGGTGCGCTCCTCGGTGCCGTCCACGGCCGCGAGGCGGTGCCGCCGCGCTGGATTCACGCGCTGCTGTCGTGCCGGCCGCTGCGCGGCACGCCGACCTCGCATCCACGGGCGATGCGGTTCTGGCCGGTCGATGCGTTGGAGTTGGCCGAGTCGCTGCTGTGCGCGGGGCGTTGATTCCCGTGGCACAGGCGTCCCGCCTGTGTTGGACTATCAGGCACAGGCGGGACGCCTGTGCCACGGAGCTTGTGCCGGACAACATTTCGGACCTACGCGGCACTCAAACTCGGGAACCTCAACGATGTCGGCCCCGCACCTCCCCCACTCCGGCGGAACCCTTGGCGAGACGCAATCGCACCCTCTCGCGGCGGCAGTCCCGTACCCTGGCTGGCCGGTGCTGCCGGGTTACGAGATCCTGGAAGAAGCGGGTCGCGGTGGCATGGGCGTCGTCTACAAGGCCCGCCAGCTCGCTCTCAAGCGCATCGTTGCCCTCAAGGTGATTCTCGGGGGCGGCCACGCCAGCGCTGTGGACCGTGGCCGCTTCAAGGCCGAGGCGGAGGCGGTGGCACGCTTGCAGCATCCCGGCATCGTTCAGATCCACGAGATCGGTGAGTACAACGGCCTGCCCTACTTCGTGCTGGAGTTCTGCGAAGGCGGCACCCTCGCCGCCAGGCTTGCCGGCACGCCCTTGCCGCCGGTTGAGGCGGCGCGCCTTGTCGAGCAGCTGGCGCGAGCGGTGCAGGCGGCCCATCAGGCGCAGGTGATCCACCGCGACCTGAAGCCAACCAATGTCCTCCTCACCGCGGACGGGACGCCGAAGGTAACCGACTTCGGCCTGGCCAAAAATCTCGACGAGGCGGGGCAGACGCACAGCGGCGCCGTCGTGGGCACGGCCAGTTACATGGCTCCCGAACAGGCCGCCGGCAGGAGCAAGGACGTCGGCCCGGCGACGGACGTGTGGGCGCTGGGGGCGATCCTCTACGAAGTGCTGACAGGCCGGCCGCCCTTCAAGGCGGTGACCACCTTCGACACCATCGCGCAAGTGCTCGACACCGATCCCGTGTCGCCGCGGCAACTCCAGCCCACGGTGCCGCGCGACCTGGAGACGATTTGCCTGAAGTGCCTGCGCAAGGAGCGCCACCGGCGCTACACCACGGCGCTGGATCTGGCGGAGGATCTGGGCCGGTTCCAAAGACAGGAGCCGGTGACGGCGCGGCCGGTGGGCTGGGCGGAGCGAACGGCCAGGTGGGTGCGGCGACGGCCGGCCGTCGCGGCTCTGCTCGGCACGCTGGCCGCGGTCGCCGTCACCGCGTTCACTGTCGTGACATGGCAGCTCGGCGAGACGAAGGCCGCCCTGACGCGCGCGGAGCAAGAGCAGCGGCAGCGCGCGCTGGCCCAGGTCAATGCTCTGCGCGATGCCGCCCCCGGTGCCGTACCAGGTATCCTCGCCGACCTGGAACGCAGTCGCGCTGAGGTGCTGCCACGGTTGCGCGAACTGTGGGTCGCGGGCGGCGATGAGGCAAAACGCATGAGATTGGCCCTGGCCCTGGCGCCCGTCGAGCCGGAGACGGTGCGTGCCCCGCTGCTGGCCTGGATGCTCAAGGCCGACGACCCGGCGGAGGTGCTGCTGGTCCGCGAGGCGCTGCTGCCCCACAAGGCGGAGTTAACGGAGCGGCTGTGGACACTAACAGAGGATACGAAGTCGCCCGAGGGGCGGCGCTTGCGGGCGCTGACGGCGCTGGCGGTGTTCGACCCCAAGAGTGAGCGCTGGGGCAAGGTGGGCGAAACAGCGGCTGGGCTGCTCCTGGCGGCGAACCCGTTCTATCAGGGGCAGTGGGCTGGGGCGCTGCGGCCGGTGCGACAAACGCTGCTGGGACCGCTGGTGGCGGTCTGCCGCGACCCGAAGTTGCCCGAATCCAGGCAGACGGCGGCGATTGTGCTGGCCGATTATGCCGCCGATCAGCCCGACCTGCTGGCAGAGGTGCTCCTGGCCGCCGACCCGAAACAGTTTGCCGTGCTGCAGCCGGCGCTGGCGATGCACCGTGCGAAGGCCGTCGAGCGGCTGCGGCGCGAACTGGCGGTCGAAACCGCGAAGGACGCCTCGCTGGTGCAGCGCGAATTGCTGGCGAAGCGACAGGCGATGGCGGCCGTGGCGCTGCTGCACCTGGGCGACGACGAGCCGGTCTGGCCGCTGCTGCGGCACACGCCGGAGCCGGAGGCGCGGTCGCAATTAGTGTGGCGGACAAAGCTGTACGGGGTCGATCCAGTCAAGCTGGTGCGGCGGCTGGAGCTGGAAAAAGATCCGTCGGCGCGGCGGGCGCTGATCGTGGCGCTGGGCGATTACACGGGGGAGCAACTGCCGGCGGCGGAGCGTGAATCCCTGACACAGAAGCTGTTGACGTGGTATCGGGACGATCCGGATGCCGGCATTCATGGGGCCATCGACTGGCTGCTGCGGCACCGCCAGGAGGGGCCGACGGCGCGACCGCTGGCCTGGGGCCAGGCGAAAGCGTTGCAGCAGCTCGATGACGAACTGAAGCGGCGTGACCCGGACGGCAAGCGCGGCTGGTACGTCAACCAGCAAGGGCAGACGCTGGTGCTGGTGCCGGGGCCGGTCGAGTTCCGCATGGGCTCGCCCCCGGACGAGCCAGGACACTTTGAGACGGAGCGGTTGCACCGGCGGCGGATTGGCCGCAACTATGCCATTGCCAGCAAGCCGGTGACAGTGACACAGTTTCAGCGTTTCCTGAAGGATCGCCCTGACGTGAGCTGGCCGCCGATACAGGTTTATGCTCCCGAGGGAGACTGTCCGATCTTAGGCGTATCGTGGTACAGGGCGGCTCAATATTGCAACTGGTTGAGCGAGCAGGAGGGCATCCCCGAGGACCAGTGGTGCTACCCGAAGGATGCGGACATCAAGGAGGGGATGAAGCCATATCCCGACTATCTGCAGCGCAAGGGTTATCGGCTGGCGACGGAGGCGGAATGGGAATACGCCTG
>DASPXY010001588.1:0-9952 GCA_035637055.1 Gemmataceae bacterium
CGAATGTCGCGGCAGACGTTCTCCAGTCCGGCCAGGTTCTGCTCGTTCGGCATGAACATCAGGACGACCGCATCCGGCAACTGGCGCGTGCAGATGCCCAGAACGTCGGTGTCGCCGGTGCGCGAATCGATCAGTACGTAATCCGGCTTCAATTCCTCTTCCCATCCCTTTTTCGTGTCTTCAAACAGAAAGAACCCGCCCTCATCCCCGTAGAGCCTCGTCCAATCGAGGCTCGCCAGAGCGCTGCGATAGGCACGGTCACGCCGCCCGGCCGGCATCACCCACAAGCGGCCGCCCTTCTTGCCGATCGGTTTCGGTTCGTAGAGGTAGTCAAGCAGGTTCGGCACCTGGTGCGTTTGCCGGAACTCCGTGACGTATTCGACGACGCCAGGATGCGGCTGCGGCGGTTGCAAATGCTTGTAAGTCTCCAGCCCCGGCGCTTCGAGGTCGAAATCGACCACGAGGACCTTCCGGCCGAGGCGCACCAACTTGGCCGCGACATTGACCAGGGCCATCGTGCGGCCGACACCACCCTTGAACGAATAGAACGTGATGACGTACAAGGCCGACCTCGCTCAGTTCCGGCGAAGACTGAATTCCACCGAGGAGTAGCTTTCCTCTTTGATCCGTTTCCAGACGCGATTGACGGGGGGGGGCGGTGGTTTCGCGAACCGCCGCCCGAGGAGTTCGCGGACTTCCTTGGACTCGAAGTACAGGCGGAGCAGGTTATCCATCGCCCGCGACTGGATCAGCGCTCCCGTTTCCCAGCGTGAGATCGTCTCCTTCGCCACGCCGAGGTGCTCGGCCAGTTCCTGCTGGGTCATTTCGAGTTCGCCGCGCCGCCTCTGCATCGCCTCCGGCGTGAGCAAGCAGAGTTGAGTTCGCAGGGCAGCGACGATTCGATCATCGGTGCCCACGGTGAAGACCTGCTCACCGCATTTGCGGCAAGTGGGGATCTCCAGGTCGGCGATATGCACTGCGTACGCCCGCCCATCGTGCTTGACCGTGCTTGTGTAATCGGTCAGCAGCGGGAACACCTCCTTGGCCCTGCACTCGACGCAGCGCCAGGGGAAGGGACGGTTGCGTGCCGCCGGGGAATTCTTGTCAGACATCATGGGCATTCACCACCACGATCGTGAGATCATCCTCGTCGTGCGCATCCTCAAACTCCAGGACTGTCTCGAGGTAAATGCGCCGCCCTCCGATCAATACGCGCAGGTCGTAGTGAAACTGGTAGTGGGCGTATTCTGGCCGGGTTTCCTTCTGTTCGTCGATCCTGCCTTCGTCGCTATTGACGTGGTTATGCAGAAGGCGACAGATTTCCCTCAGCGTGTACTCCGCGAGTTCGTTCCTCAGCCACTGTTGGGGCCGCTTTTTGAACACGACATAATCAGGGTCCCTGGCGACAATCCTGGCGGCCTCGTTTCGCAGTCTTCCCTCTTGATCCTCGGGAAGGTCCACAGACCGCTCCTTGTTGTGTTTGCCGCAGCAAGTCTCCTGAAGGCATCCCCGAAAACCCATCAGCATTCTACCATGCTGACGATCTAAGTCAACTGATAATCACCAGCTCAATTACCATGTTGATTTAGATCACCTGCGAGCCCAGTTGGGGCCAGCCCTTCCCTGATCGCGGTTTCCGGGACGGGCGGCCTGGTAAGGGTGACGGGAGGCGGTTGCGGCGCGGGCGCCGGCGGAGGTTCGGTCGAGGGTATCCGGCTGAAGCGGCGGATGACGTAGAAGAACACCGGCGTCAAAAAGATGCCGAAGAGGGTCACCCCCAGCATGCCGCTGAACACGGCCAGGCCAAGGGCCTGGCGCATCTCGGCGCCGGCGCCGGTGGCGATCACCAGCGGCACCACCCCCAGGATGAACGCGAACGAGGTCATCAAGATCGGCCGCAAGCGCAACCGGCATGCCTCCAGCGTCGCTTCCCGCCGCGGCACGCCCGCCTCCTGCTGCTGCTTGGCGAACTCGACAATGAGGATCGCGTTTTTGCTGGCCAGGCCCACCAGCACCACGAAGCCGATCTGCGTGAACAGGTTCACCTCCATCCCGGCCAGGCTCACGCCCACGATCGAGCACAACAGGCACATCGGCACGACCAGGATGACCGCCAGCGGCAGCGACCAGCTCTCGTACTGGGCAGCCAGCACCAGGAACACGAACACCACCGACAGCGCGAAGACGAAGATGGCCTGGTTGCCTGCCTGCAGCTGCAGGAACGTCAGCTCGGTCCACTCCGACGCCATCGCGTCCGGCAACGCGCGGTTGGCCACCTCTTGCATGAGGTCGATCGCCTGCCCCGAACTGGTCCCCGGCGCGGCGTTGCCGGTGACGGCGGTGGCGGCGTACATGTTGTAGCGCATCACCGACACCGGCCCGCTGGTGTCGCGCACGGTCATCAGTGTGCCGAGCCGGATCATCTGCCCCTGGTTGTTGCGCACCTGGAGCCGCAGGATGTCGGGCACCAACTCGCGGAAGCGTCGGTCGGCCTGGAGGTTGACCTGCCAGGTCCGGCCGAACTCGTTGAAATTGTTGACATAGTACGAGCCCAGGTAGACCTGGAGCGTGGTGAAGACGTCGCTGACCGCCACCCCCAGGGCCGCGCACTTGGTGCGGTCGAAGTCGAGGTACAGCCAGGGCGTATCGGCGCGGCCGCTGTTGAACAGGCCCTCCAGCCCCGCCGTCTTGTTGCCGCGCGCCACGACTTGCTCGCTGACGCGCTGCAATTCGTCCAGGCCGAGGCCGCCGCGGTCCTCCACGATGAGCTTGAAGCCGCTCGTCGTGCCCAGGCCCGCGAGCGGCGGGGCGCCGAACGCCGTCACGATCGCCCCGGGCACCTCGCGCCGACAGCGGTCGGTGAGGGCCCTGGCGATGGCGGAGGCACTCAGGTCCGGCCCGCGCCGCTCCTCGAAGTCTTTGAGGATCACGTACATCGAGCCGAGGTTCGGCGCGTTGGCGTTGAGGATCAGCGACTGCCCGGAGACCCCGACGGTGTGCGCGCCCCCGTGCGTGGCGCGGGCCAGCTTGTCGATGTGGCGATGACCTGTTCCGTGCGCAGCACCGAGGCCACGGCCAGTTTTCTAGGAGTACGAGGAGCTATTGCCGTGGTCATTGTCAGGCAGATGGAGTGATATCGAGGACTTCCCCTTCGCGCCAATTCGGATGATGAGAAGCGATGATAACGGCTCCCAGGCGCGGGTCGAAGACAGCGATGGCTCCGGCCGGAGACCCGTGCAGGCGGTGGAACGCCACCCCGTAGCGCCAAATGGGAGCACGCCCCTCGATGACAACGAGCGCCCCGCGAGGAATCTCCGGCAACGACGGCAGCGGATCGTTAGGGGTGATGGGGTGATCGACGCCGATGGAGTAGAAGACAATTTCGTCCATGTTGTTTCCTCATCGGGAAGCACTTTCGCCAAGAACCAGCCTGCGGACCGCTTCGGTGTTGTCCGGCGACTCTGCGAGTTCCCGGATGCCTTGGCGGGGCAAGATTCGGCATTGGTAGATACCTGCCCGGTCCCGGATGCCGGGCCTGAGTTGTCCGTCTTTTCCCAGCACATTTGAGGAAGTGGTGGCAAGACACGATCGAATTCCGAGCGCGCGAAACTGCCGTACGACGGCTTCAACTTTGTGAAGGATCTCAGCGCCGGGGTCATGCTCTTGGGAGCCGGATTTGCACTCAACCATGCACAGGCGATAGTCGTGCATGAACGCCACGTCAAAATCACTGTCGGTTGTAATGCCGATCTTCGCGGGCCGAATACCGAGCCGCACGTCCCAGATGCCCAGAGCATCGGCGTGCTGTCGCAGCAGTTGCCAAAGAAAGCTTTCGAGCCAGCCACCGGTGAGGAAGTCCACACCATATTTATCCAGCTTTCCTTGCAGCCCGTCGTGCGCTTCGCAAAGAGAGAAGGCGGCAGCCAACTCCTGGCGTAACCCGGAATCTTCAGGCGCGAGGAGGCCAGGCTCAAGTTGAAGCCCTTTCTTACGGGCTACGTCCCAGCGCTGTTTGACCGCCGGATCATGCAAATCCCCCAGGCGCACCAACGGCTGCTCGGGACACGCCTGGGCGATTCGCAAAGCACAATTCCACCAACTCTTGGCCCGTTCCTCGGCTTTGGCGACATCCTCCGGGTTCTTGCTGGATTCAAAACCGTACCCTGCCAGAAACTCGCGAATGCCGGGGCGATAAGTGCAAGTCTCCGAGGCGTGGCCGTCAAGTCCCAACAACACATTCGGCTTCTGGAAATTGATGTAAATGAGGCGAGCTCCAACTGCCTTGAAAAATTCAAATGCGGCAATGGACATGGGTTTGGTTCCGCCACTCAAGTTAACGACCCATGCTTCGGCAGGGTATCTGCCGTAGGCACGTTGGAGACACTGGCGGACGTTTTCCAGATTGTCCTCCACCTCCAGCGGTTCAACGTGGCAATTGCCCTCGACGGTAAAGTTGAGCCCACCGCAACCAAGCCCACCCAGGAAATGCTTGGCCGCGTCCTTGTGCTGCATGGCCGACGACTGAACGAGCACAAGCCGATCAGGTTTGAAATGATGGACCGACAACAAGTTCGGAATGTGTTGGTCTGAAAGCAGGCATAACAGGATTTTCACGGATAGTTCCCTCCCGGCCAATTCAGCGGCACGGAGAGCCCAAACGCCCAGTGGACAACCGCGGCCCCACGGCCATCGAGGTGCGCCGCAACGTCGTCCGCCAGGAACTCTCGGGCGCAAATCACCCGCCCCAGCCAGCCGCGCAACGCCCAGCCGCGGAAGCACGCGCCCGGCCGAAACAGAATCATCGGTCGCTTGAAGACATTCTCCAGGCCGAAATCGGGGCCGAGCTTGCCGTACTTCGTGAAGGCGTCCCACGCCCCATCGGTGGGGTCGTTGGCATCGGGCTGGAAGGTGGAGAGCACAACGCAGCCGTCGGCATCGCTCGGTCCATCGAGTGCCTCGACCGCTTCGAGTCCGCAGTCCAGGCGGAACTGGCCCTTGCCGGCCGAACGGTCCGAGCCAAATCCCCAGTTGGCAAGCTCCTGAACCAAGCGCCAAAACGGTTCGACAAACTCATCGCGCACGCGCGCGTACACGGTCAACCACTCAAGCGGCCGGTCAAGCACGGATTCCTGGGTGGGGAACAGGCCGCCGCCTTCCGCCGTCGTGTTGCACGAACGGCCGATGGTGTTGCGCAGCTGCGTATATTCGTGGATACCCGAAGCCTGAATCAGATCGGTCCCAGCGGGTAGCTCGCCGCGTTGGAGACGCGCGAACGATTGCTGCGACAGCCATTTGGCACGCTTCACCGTCTTGCGTTGTTCCGCGGGCCATTGCGAAAGCCGCACCACTGCAGGCACGGGGAGCCAGTCGCCGGGGAAGGCATCGGACAGCACAAAGGGTGGCTGGCCCGCCAGCGCGGGTTCCAGAATCTGCCGTCGCAGCACCGTGTCTCCCTCAGTGCGAGCGCACATCCAACACAGCAGCCCGGCCAACGTGTCCGACTGCCACGGCGTACGCCACGGTGATTCCGGAATGAGGCGAAAGCGATAGAGTTTCATGGCGGGTCCGTCACAGCGTGAACTGCGCTCCGTCCAGTGTCAGGTCGCGGAACTCGATTTCACCGGAGCCTTTGCTAATCCCTGAGCCGAGGCCAGTCTGCTGCAAGGCTCGCAGACCCTCTTTGACGAACTCCACCAGGATCGTCTCACCCTTCTGGTCCTGTTTGCCTTTGGGTTTGAAGTCAGGCTTGTCGTCCAGATCCCAAACTTGAACGCCGATGCGTAGCGAAAACTCGGAACCGGCAACGACCCGTTCCACCTTGCGCGGATGCAGAGCAGTGCCGGTTTTTCGGTCAATGACGTTTTCGGACTTCAGTTCCGTTTCCCCGCCCAGCGTGCATGCGGCATCACGCACGATGATGCGCGTCGGCCCCAAGTCGTGCTTCGCCTTCTTGTGCGGACCAAAGACACGGCAAACGAGGCAATCTTTGGCAGCGCAACCGCACGGTTCCGCGCCCCCACCGCCAAACTGCCCCAGCCGCTGTTCGTGTTCAGACCGCATCTTGCCCTTGATCGACGAGCCAGGGATGTACGGTTTCAGCGTACCAGCGTGTTTGATGCAGGTCAGGTCGGTCCCTCCGATCTGCAAGAGTTCGTCGCTGCCGCCGACGCGCAGCCCGCTCAGACAATGAATGACGCCCGTGATCTCGCGATAGGCGATCTTCTTCACGGTTAGCTCCTCTCCTTCTCTTTGAAGAACTGGCTTCCAAAGCCGACCAGCGCCTCGAAGTGTGGAAGGAACCCCTCCAGGAAATCCTTCTCGGTGTGAACGGCCGCAACATTGTGTTGGATGAAGTCGTGAAACATCGATGGAATCTTCGGAGGCGATTTTCCGAGCGCGTCGGCAGCCGCCCTATCGAGTGTGGCAAAACGCAGTGTTCGCTCGGTTTCCCAACTTGAAGTTCGCGCTCGCAGCCGAGCTTCAATTCCCCGGCAGTGCTGGAAAAACCGTCGCAGTTGGTGCATGGTCAGCGGGGGCGTCGCCTTGCTCATGTCTTCGGCGAGAGGTGCCATGCTGTCGCGGGCAACTAACTCACTCCGCAGATTGCCCGCGGCATCGAAGTACCCGAGGCGGCGTAGGCGGTCTGACAAGGTTTCTTCGGTTGGCGGTGTCATGGGTCAATTCTCCTCACTTGGTGACCGCGTGGCGGTGAGCGCGTAACGGAGGCTCGCAGGCAAGTACCGCACCTCGATGTGATTGACATCATCAAACCGTTTGATCATGTGCTCGGCCCAGTGGCGAACCCGCGGGCTCTTGTAATTCCGAGCCACGTGGTACGCCAAGCGGGCAGTGGCCAACGGATCGGGCCTCCGGCCGTGGCGAGCTTCCACCAGTTCCAGCAGCGTGTGCAGCCAGCCGCGTTCCATTTCTCCACTGTTCACCCATTCAACCAGTTGCCTTGCGGTCTTCATGATGGCGGCATGGTGCTGCCATTTCCAGACTTGACCGAACGCGGCGACCTGATCCTTGTTGCCGGTCTTGGCCTGTTCGAGCGATCGTTCCGCCTCGGCCACCGCGGCTTTGATCGGGCGCTTGGGCTTGACGAGCGCCAGGCCAGCGCTCAACGTCAAGCCGTGGCTTCGGAATTGTTCGGTGAACAATTCGTGCATCCGGCCGGCGAAATCGAGCAGCACATCCCAAGGGCCAACCATGACGAGGTCGTCACCCCCGGCGAAAATCGTGTAAATCCATTGCCAACCCCGGCGGGGGTTGTTTACGAGTTCTTGCCCCAACCTGCCTGCGAAGAACCCATCCAATTGGTCGCTGAATCGGGTCATGGCCTCAAGGCTCTTGGATTGCAAGAGCCGGTGAAAAAGCACGCCGAGCGAATCGGCATCGGCTTTCAGCACGGCCAGCAGACGGTCGCCCTGGGCTTGTTGGACGAACTCTGTGAACCACACGGGACAGCCGTGTTCATCGACTGGCACGTACACCATGAGCCGGCGTTTCAGGAATTGTTGGGGCGGACACCAGGAAGGACGCGCGTCAGGATCTCTCAGGTTCGTCACCGCCACCGTTTCCGGCCCGAGAGAGACTGGCCCTTCGTTCGTAACGGAGACGCCCAGGCCGAACACCTCGAAATCGGCTGTTTGTGGGGTGTCGCGGACGATCAGCCATTTGGCGCGCGGTAACCGTTGGCCCAATTCCCGGTTCGCGGCGCAGGTGCGGCAGACGAGCCGGCCCTGGCCGGTGTCGCGATCCGTTTCCAGTATCTGAGCCGGTGCGTGGCCACACAGACTGCAAGGCGTATCCAAGGGCGCAAGCATGAGACGAGACCGCTCCCAACCGCCGGCCGGCACGGGCGCCCACGGCCGCGCTTTGGTCCGCTGCAAGGCTTGTTGAGCGGCTTCGTAGGCCGTTGCGTCCGATCCGGCCGAATCGGCCCATGCGAGTGTCAAGCGCAGTTCCGCCCGGGTCTCCCGCAGCAACCACTCGTTGATTGTCTGCTGCTCGCGGGCAAGGCATTGATCAACCCCTGGTGCAGTCGGCCCCCGAAGCAGAAACTTGCCCGCACCAGACTGCAGAAAGTGTGTGGAATCCAACGGCCATCCCAGGGTACGAAGTGTGCGCAGGGCAGCCGTTTCCGCAAGTAGTTGCACGAAGAACGACCGCGCCCGCAAGCGCTGCGCCTGTCCACCACCCTCCTCGGCCACGTCAAAGAGGTAGTGTTGGATGCCCGAGATGTCACCGAGGATAATCATCCAGGAAGCCCTTCAACCGCTGAACCTCGTCGTCCGATACGTTGAATCGGATGATACAGCATGGGTAGGGTTTTGTACATAGGTGGGGGCCAACGGCCGCTTTTCACGAGGTGATCGGTTGACGCAACCGTTGCAAGAGAAAGACACGATTTGCCCTTCCGGGTTCGCTGTTGCGCGACTTGCTCTCCTCCTTGAACTTGGCCATCCGTTGCCTCGATTTCCTCGTCGGAAACGGGCAAGTGGATCTGGTACAGGTCGATAGCGTCCACCTTGAGCCGCAGGCTGGTCCCGCCGGATCGAGTCGTCCTTGAGACTGTGACCAATCACCCGGCGCACGGCCCAGACCGGCCGCACCTGGTAAACTCGTCGAGACGGTCGCCCCCTTCGAGCGCCCGCGACGACAACCTCCGATTGGCCCAAGTCGTAGACCGCCGCAGAGTCGATCCATTTGATGCCGGTTTCCAGGGCCGCGCGGATGGTCGCGCTGGAGTCACCATCGCCCTGGGCTCTCCAGGCGAATTCCCAGCCCGAGCCAGCGATCACCCAGGCTCCGAAGCCGATAGGGACGATGTTCAGGTCCGAGGTGCAGTGGGGATCTTGCCCTCCTGGTAGGGCTTGATCTTCCCCGCGGCGATCGCCTGGCGGATCTGCACCAGCGTGGGCTCGTCCATGTCGAAGTAGGCGTACATCGGATCCAGCGACACGACCGTGGTGAGCAGCGTTTGGTCCTGGTTGACCAGGTTGCCCAGGGTCAGGTAGTAGCGGGCGACCATGCCGTCGATGGGCGAGGTCACGCTGCAGAAACTGAGGTTGAGTTTGAAGACTTCCAGGCTGGCCTTTGCGGCCTGGACGCTGGCCTCGGCCTGCGCCACCGCCGCCCGGTCCTGGTCCAGCTGCTGCGGGCTGACGGCGCCGGGCGTCTTGGAGATTTCGACATCGCGGCCCAGGGTCGCCTTGGCCAACTTCAGCTGCGCCTGGTAAAGTTTGACCTGCCCTTCGGCCTGATCGAGTTGGGCCTTGTACGGCCGGGGATCGACCTCGAACAGGAGGTCGTCTTTCTTGACGAGCGAGCCTTCCTTGAACGGCATCTTGACCAGGTAGCCGGTGACGCGGGGGACGATGTTCACCGTGTTGACCGCGTCGGTCCGGCCGGTGAAGTCCACGTAATCGGTCACATTCCGCTGGACGGGTTGACTGACCGGCACCACCGGCGCCTGAGGCGGGGCGACCTGGGCGGGATGTTGCCCACAGCCGGCAATGGCTCCCGCCAAGGTCAGGCCGAATCCCAGGAGGGCAGCACGTCGTCGGGAGTTCATGGACGTCTCCTCGTACTGGTACCTCAACCAGTTCAGCAAGGTCTACTTCGACTGGGAGCACGCCATCTTCGGCCGCCCGGTCTGCTCCAGCACCGGTCACTTGCGGGAGTCGAACGACCTGTTCTGGGTTCGGACCCAGCTCTACTTCTGATCGGCGGCGGAAATATCAAGGAGCGGTCGGCCGGTGGAAGTCGGCCCGGACGGCGGTCGCCCAGCGTCATTCTCGCCTTCACATTAATGCAGGGGCCGTGCCAAACCGCAGCGCATCGCCGACAAGTCTGCCTGGGGCCTCGAGCAGCGAAATTGGGAGTTACCCCATGCTCCATGTGGCACTCCGCGAGGGCGGCGGGGAAAGACACGGATAGCACCAGGTGG
>DASPXY010001589.1:0-7166 GCA_035637055.1 Gemmataceae bacterium
GACTGGAGTTGCTGGACCGCATCGAAGGAATGGACAAGAAGGCCATCGACGCCGTCGCGACCCTCAAGCGCTGGGCCTTGATGGTTGATCCACACCAGGTTCCCACAGTCGCCCAGGCGCTGGTGCGGCGCGGCGATCGCACGCTCGTTCCCGCTGTGCGCCAGATGATGCGCGACGGGGGCGGGGGCGCTGCCGAGGTCATCTGGTTCATGATCCGCCACGGCAACGCGGAGGACTTCCGCTTCCTCCGGCTGGCGCTGCAACACGATCTGGCCAACGGCGCCCCCCTGGGCAGTTCGCGCGTTTACGGGCCTGCGTCGTCGGGCCTGCGCGACAGTACCAGCCCGCTCGCGGTTCCCCTGCTGGTGGACCTGCTCGGCCAGCGCCAGATTACCGGCTCGCGCTGGGTAAGCGAAATCAAGGCAGCACGCGGCTTCAGCTGCGCCGACAGCTCTATCGAGGCGTTGATCCGCCTGACTGGCCACAACGAGGGCTACCAGTCCGGCGACGACGATCAGCAGCGCTTCACCGCAATTGATCGCTGGCAGGCCTGGTGGCAGCGCGAAGGGCGAGCCGCTTACGTGAAGAAGCATCCCGAGGTGCTCCGTGTGCTGGAGGGTGACGAGCGGCCGGTGGGCGACCTGGGCACGCGCAAGTTGCCCCCGCTGGTACGTGTGACGGCAAGCGATCTCAAATCTCCCCTTAGCTACGATGTGCCGCGTGCTGACGTTGCCGCCCTGCTCAAGACTGGCGCGATTGAAGGGAGAGAAAGTCCAAAAGGAGAGGTGTCGTTCCGCTTCACGTCGCCGCAGGCCGCCGAGAAGTGGTTTGCCGCCGCCCGTGTCGTGCCTGCGGCCAAGAAGGCGGCACCGAAGGCGGTATTCACCCGACTCTGTCGTGAGGATTTTCGCGGACCGGCCTTCGCTCCCGACGGCCGCGCCTGGTTCTGGCTCGCGGAGAGCGACATCCCGACGGTGACGGCGAAGAAGCAGGTCGAGGCGGCTTTTCGCGGCAAGGAGCCGTACATCAGCGGCGTGGAAACGCTGCTCGTGGACCGCTCCGGTCGCGTCTGGTTGATCCCCTGCGCTCAGCGCCAGGTTCTGCTCGGCTATGACCCGGCCACGAAGGAGTGGACCGAGCGCCGCTGCACGCCCGAGAGTCTCGGCAAAAAGCCGGCCAACGCGCGCGAGGCCCAGATGACCAGCCCGCTCTTCGAGGATCGAGCGGGGCGCCTCTACTTCCCCGATCACCTCGGCGTGCATGTGCTCGACGGCAAGACGTGGAGCTATCAGCCGCTGTTCGCGCGGAACATCAAGGAGCAGCGCTATGAGAGTGATTGGCGATCCTTCAACGAGCCGCAGTTTGTCCAGGATACGGAGGGTCGCGTCTACGCCTGGTCCCTCTGGGCGAGTCGCGGCTGGACAGGCACCATCGGCTACTGGGTCTTCGACGGTCGCAAGTGGACGAACGACGCCGGCGTCGAACACTTGCGGCATGTTTTGCCCCGCACCAGGGACGAGGTCTGGCTGATCACCGAGAAGCAGCAATTCGCGGTCCAGCGCGGCGGCAAATTGCTGACCGGCGAAGAGGCCCAGAAGGCCCTGTTCCCGCACCTGCGCTTCGAGTCGCTGTGGTGTGTCGGCACCGGCGCCGACGGCACGGCCTGTCTGCAATTGCTGAACGTCACCGAGAACACGACCTTCATTCGCTCGACGACGCGAAGCGTCCTGGTGCCCCCCTCGGGTGCGGCGCGCGACCTGGGCCAGAACGGGCGAACATTCTTCGACGGCTGTACCCAGGGCGATGTCGCGTTCGGACCGAACGGCTGGCTCTGGACCGGTGCGGGGGGAAAAGTGCGCCGGCTCAGCCCCGACGGCAAGGATCTGCTCGTCCTGGAAGGGCCGCGGCGCTTCAGTGAACCGCAACTGCGCGCCGTCGATGGCAAGGGGCAACTCTACGTCACGGGCAGCGGCCACGTGTGGCGTTGCCTGCCGCACGAGGCGCAGACCGTCCAGGAAACCGGCGAGCCTCTGTTTCCGGCGATGCGGGCTCGCTGCCTGGAGCGGGTCTGCCAGGATTCGCAGGGTCGGCTCTGGTGTACCTGGGACATTCCCGATCCGCCGGGTGCTGTATTCACCGGCACGACGTGGCGCACCTTCGGCGGCCGCCGCGACCTCGGCCCGCACGGGTTCTCTTCGGCCTTCCCGGGGGCAGGCGGCACGCTCGTTCTGCAAGAACCTTACGCTTTCCGCCTGTTCGACGCGAAAGGGATGGTCGAGGCGCGTTCGCTGCCGGACCTGCTCAAGCAACACGGCGAGCGAGTAGCTGCATGCCTGACCTGTCCGCCGCAGCCGAGCATTCCCGCCTATTCCCATCTCATAAAGGATGGAAAGGGTCGTTTCTGGTGGGCGAACTGGGAGCACGACTGGGGCGTGGTGGATGGCGGCAAGCTCATCGACGGCAAGGCGGCGAAACTTGGCATCGGTCCGAAGTCGGGGGGCCGGCGGTTCGTGATCCTGACTCCCATCGGCGCCGGCGGCCGCGTGCTGGCTGTCGATGACAGCGGGGCCACGGCGATTCTCGACGTGATGGACGGGCACCTGGTCAAGCTCGCGGACGCGCCGAAAACGCATTTCGACGATCACCACTACCGCCGTCAGCGACCCCTGCACGACGGCGCCGGCCGCGTCTGGCTGGTCGGCTACATCGGCGGCAGCGTCGCCATCGACGCCGACGGCAAAATCGCCGCCCGGCACGCGGGCAAGTTGCTGCTGGAGGACAGTCGTCGGGGATTGTGGTTCCAGGTGGCTAGTAATCGCACCACATCGCTGGTACGGCTCGACCCCGCCGGCCGCGAACTTCGCCTGGCGGTGCCGGACCTGCTGGAGTCGGCGCCGCTGGCGGAGGCGCCCGACGGAACGCTCTGGACGTTGACGACAAGCCACCTCGTGCGCCTGCGTGCCGAGGCAGAACGCTTGAAGGTCGTGGAGCGGTATCCGTTACGAGTGAGTGCGCGCGATACGCTCTGGTGTGACGGGCTCGGCCGCGTCTGGCATTTGCACGAACCCTGGAGCAGCGGACGCCAGGAACGCCACCTGATCTGCTACGCAACCCTGTTACCGTGAGTGGACAACTAAGAACGAGCGGCGGGGTTTATCCCCGCCGTCTTTGGCTTCAGACGGCGGGGATAAACCCCGCCGCTCGTTCGCGTTTCGTTTCACAAACCACGAATCCCTACTTTGAGGGTGGTATCTGTTCAAAATTGATGATCCAGCGGCCACCCTCCGAACGAATGTCCGTCACCCGGAAGGTGCTGTTGTGGTTGAGCAGCACCTCGCGCTCGTCGGGAAAGAGGCTGATCGGATACACGTCGATGCCGTGCGTCGCCTTGAAGTGCATGTGGACGTTGCCCTGAAAGCCCGGATGCACCCGGTCGCCGTACGTCGTCGAAACGTAGCCGCGCATGGTATACGCCCTCCCCTCTTTGTGGGCCTCCTTGATCGGCGCCAGGAAGTTGTCCGTCTGCGGCCCGGGGTTCATCCGCACCCCGCGCGACAACGTGACGGGCGGACTGAAGGGCCGCGCCTTGCGAAACGCCGACTGCAAACGGTCGTGCAGCAGCGAGTACATCGGCTGGACAACGCCCTTGGTGCGGAGTTCCTGGTTCAGCACCCCGAACGCCGAGCCGGAGTAAGCCTGCAAGGCCACTTTCTCGCCGTGGCTCAGGTCGGGCGGCCAGGTGTGCTCCTGGATGCGCTGCATATCCGGGTTGGGCCCGCGCAACAGCTGCCTGGCAAAGACGGTCCCCTGCAGCGGCGCCCGATCGGGATCCGTCATGACCAGTTGTTGCGCGTACGCGGGGTCGAGCCCGAGCAGCAGACGTTTGATCTCATCGAGGTCCGGCACGTCGCGGTAGCGGCTCCGCAGTTCGGACATGAGGCGCTCAAGTGTCGCCCGGTTCTCGATCGCGTTGAGGAAGCTGGAGCCAATGGCCTGCAGGCTCGCGCGAAGGGTTGCCTTGGCCTCGATACTGTTGGTCGGAAACGGATTGGGTGTCGGTTGCGCCCTCGCCGACAGGACGACCACCACAGCGAGGAGCAGGCCCGCGAGGTTCGAGAAGCGTCGGAGCATGATGGGTGACCCTGCTTCGGAAGAGTGGGTAGGGGACAGATCAGAGTACAGAGTATGCAGTACCGAGTACGGAGTACAGAGTGCCGGGCGGGCAAGGCATCTCAAAGGAGGCTAACGGACAAAACGCGGATATGGCAGGGGACGGCGGGGATAAACCCCGCCGCTCGTTGCTGGCATGACGAGCCGCCGGGTTTATCCCGGCAGTCTTGGCCGCTCGCTCGACGCCCGCAGGACTCTGTACTCCGTACTCGGTACTGCGTACTCTGTACTCTGATCTGTCCCCTATCCACTCTTCCGCCGTTCGACAAGGAGCCCAGAGATGACACGCCGGTGGATTTGGCTGTGGCCATTCAGCCTGGCGAGCCTGCTGCCCCTCGCGGTCAGCGGCCAGGCCCAGGATCCCGACAAGGACGGCCCCCGGAGGGTGAGCGAAACCCGCGTCATCAAGGACGAACTGAGCGGCAGCGAGCCCAGGGACCGCGTCCGCTTTCAGGCCCCCTACCGCAACTACGACCACAATTTCGTCAAGGGGAAAAGCTACCTGATCGACTTGGAGAGCACGGACTTCGACGCGTATCTGCGGCTCGAAGACCCCAGGGGCGTGCAGGTTGCCGTCGATGACGACAGCGGCGGCAACCTCAACGCCCGGATTAGCCACACCGCCACGGAAACCGGGACGTTCCGCCTCATCGCTACCGGCTATGGCAGAGATACGCGAGGTAAATTCACCCTGACCGTCCGCGAGATCGTCGTCCGCGAGGCCAGGCCTGCCGACCTGAAGTTAGGCGAGAGCACGAAGACCATCAAGGACAAGGTAACGGCCAGCGACGGCACCGACCCGTTGGGCCGGCACTACAAGGCGTACGAGTTCGCCGGCCAGCCGGCGAAGCTCTATCGGGTGGAGCTGCAAGGCATCGACAACGCGCTCCTCCGCCTCCTCGATGACGCCGGCCGCGTCATTCGCCAATCGAACTCGGGGGCCAAAGGCGAAACCACACTGACCTTCCGCCCCAAAGCAGACGGTAATTATCGTCTGCTCGTCGGCAGCGGCCAGCTCGGCAACACAGGCGACTTCCAGTTGAGCGTCACCGCCAGCGTGCCGCGCGAAGGCAAGGTAACGACCATCGACCCGAGTAAAGCGGTCAAAATTGCGGGCCAGCTCACCAGCGCGGACGGCACCGATCGCGAAGGTCGGTATTGTCGCATTTTCAAGTTTCAGGCCGCGGCAGGCAAGGAGTATCGCTTTGAAGCACGCGGCCCGGTCGATCCGCGCTTGCGCCTGGAGAACGCCGACGGCAAAAGGCTCCAGGACGAGAACTATGGCGATACCGGCTATTCGCACCTCTCCTTCCGCCCCAGCAGGACGGCGATGCATCAACTGGTACTCTCCGCCGGGCGCCCCGACCAGACCGGCGCGTTTACCCTCACCGGAGGAGACAGGTTGAGCCTGGCCACTCACCTCGTGGTCGGCAAGGAGCCGACGCGGGTCAGCGATCGGCTGACCGGCAACGACGCACTGGACCGCGTAGCCCGGTCTCAGAAGACCTACAAATTCCAGGGGGAGACCGGGAAGATCTATCGCTTTGAAGTCACTGGCGATTTTGCTGCTTCGCTGGGGGTCGAGCCCGCGACGACTACATTCTCCAAGGGTGGCGGCATGCCCCCTCCTCCAGACTTCAAGGATTTCAAGGATGGCCCGATTTTCATTGATGACGGCCCGAAGGGCGGACCTCCGGGTGGCAAATTCCCCTCCGGGCCGCCGCGTCGCATCTACGTCCCGGTCAACACCGGCACCCATTACCTGACCGTGAGCGCCCCGTCTGGGCAGCTGGGCGCTTACACCTTGACGGCTTCGCTGATGGAAGCGAAGCTCGCGAAGGTGACCGATCCCAAATATCGGGAAGTGACAACGAAGGTCGCCAATCTCACGGGGACGCTCACGGAGGAAGAGGGCATCAACACCAGCGGGCAGCCGTATCACCTCGTCGCGCTCAAGACGACGCCCAAGAAATTGTACGACATCAAGTTGACCGTTCAGCCGGGCATGCCCATGCCGCAGATGCGGTTGGAAGGGCCCAAGGGCGAAATCCTGCGGCACGCGCAATTCGGCCCCAACAACGCTCTCATGTTGAACTACCTGGCCACGAAACCTGCAGATAATCGGATCGCCATTGTCGGCTTCACGGAGCAGAAGACCTCGTACAACCTGACCATTACCGAGTCGGAATACTTCGCGCCGAAGGTGGCCGTGGAGAAGGTGGTCGTGAGCACCGGCAAGCCTGCCAGTGTCACGAAGCTAATGACGGAGGAGGCCACGATGCCCGACGGTCAACCGGCCCAGACCGTCGCGCTGAAGACGGCCCCGAAGAAGATGTACGACATCCGCTTGACCATCCAGCCGGGCGCCCCCAATCCCCCGCAGTTGCGCCTGGAGGGGCTGAAGGGGGAGGTGCTGCGGTACGCTCAGTTCGGCCCCGGCAACTCCCTCAACATGGTCTATCCGGCCACGACAAGCACTGAATACCGGATCGCGATTATCGGTTTTCTCGACCCGAACATCCCGCACAGGCTGACCATTACCGAATCGGACTACGTCCCACCCAAGGAGGAGAAACTGGTCGTCCTCGCCGGCAAACCGACCGTCGTCTCGAACCAGCTCACGCTGAGCGACGCCCGCGGCGACATCAACAAGCTCCACAAGGTATACCTCTTCGAGGGGAAGCAGGGGAAGACCTATCAAATCGATCTGCACAGCACCGCGTTCGACGCCTACCTGTACCTCAAGAACAATGAGGGCGTCACCCTGTCGCAAAATGACGACTTCGGCGGGAGCCTGGATTCGCGCATCACCTTCACCATGCCGAAAACGGGGATTTACAAGGTCCTCGCCACCTCGCTAGGCGGCAACGAGACCGGGCCTTATACGCTCACCGTTCAAGAAATCGGCGGCGGACCGCCGAAGTGAATGGCAGTTGAGAGGCGAAACCCCTCCCCCCAACCCCCTCCCCTGCAAGGAGAGGGGGAGCAAGCCAAGC
>DASPXY010001590.1:0-4553 GCA_035637055.1 Gemmataceae bacterium
GACCTTCGCCCCGGTGATGGCGGTCATTTGCTCGAAGCTGATGTTGATATCGTGGCCGCTCTCTTCCTTGGTGGCGGGGGTGAAGATCGGTTCGGGCAGGCGCTCGGCTTCTTGCAGTCCCGCTGGCAGGGGGATGCCGCAGACGGTGCGCTGGCGCTGGTACTCCTTCCAGCCGGAGCCGGCCAGGAAGCCGCGCACGACGCACTCGACCGGCACGACTTTGGTCTTGCGCACGAGCATGGAGCGGCCTTCGAGGGCGTCCTTGTGGGCGGCGAAGGCGGGGCCCATCATGGCGACGTCGGTGCCGAGGAGGTGATTGGGGACGCTCAGGCGGTTGAGCCAGAACAGCGTCAGGCCGGTGAGGACGCGGCCCTTGTCGGGGATGCCGGTCGGCAGCACCCAGTCGAAGGCGCTGAGGCGATCGGTGGCGACGATGACGAGGCGGTCCCCGAGGTCGTAGACGTCGCGCACCTTACCGCGACGGCAGGGGAAGCCCTCGATGTGGCTCTGGAGTAACGGCGTCGGCATGAGTGGTGTGGCCCTTTCTACTGGACAGGAGACACTCGTTGGGTCATTCTAAGGAAGTGACGATCCCTGAGCAGGGGGAACAATGACCGAGCAGGAGTGGGACAACCGCGACGTTCCGGGACCGCTACTGGCCTTTGTACGCCGTCGGGCGAGCGCTCGAAAACTCCGTTTGTTCGCGTGCGCGTGTGGCTACCGCCTCTGGCACTTATTTGAAGACAAGCGCAGCCGGAAGGCGGTCAGCGGGGCGGAGCGCTACGCCGATGGTCTTGTCAGCGACAGGGAACTGCGCGCCGTTTGCGATGCCGCGAACGCTGCTTACCAGCGGCGCTGGCGGCCTGCGGACATGCACGTGTCCGACCGGGAAGAGCCCAGTCCTGCGGCGTTCGTAGCCGTGTGCATCGCCTCGGCGGAACCCTTCGGATACCTGTCGCAAATACCCGGCTCCACCTTCCTGGACTACGTGGTCGCGGCCCGATTGGCCGGGGATCCGGAATTGAATCATCAGGCGGAGTGGCGCGCTCTGACCGATCTCCTCCGGGACATCGTTGGCAACCCCTTCAGGACTGCGACTGCGGATCCGGCCTGGCTATCGTGGAACGCCGGCACGGTCGTTTCTCTGGCAAGCAGCATCTATGAAGATCGCCGTTTCGAGGAGTTGCCCGTCTTGGGCGACGCACTGGAAGAAGCAGGCTGCACCGAAGAGGCGATCCTGTCCCACTGCCACGGAATCGCCGAACATGTCCGCGGTTGCTGGGTGCTCGATCTGATTCTTCGCAGGAAGTAATCGGAGAGGGATACTCACAATTCCAGGATCGCACGCAAGGCGTCGTCCACTTCTTTCATGCGAGCCGCGGAAAGGTTGCCCAGGAGGCTCATCAGGCGGTCGGTGTCGATCACGCGAATCTGCTCGCACAGGGCCACCGAGTCCTGGGTCAGCCCGCCCTCGCCCGCTGGGACGAGGACATGACTGGGCAGCATCTTCCGGCGGATCCGTGTCGTGAAGGGCACGATGATGGTGTGTGGGCTGGAAGGGTTGGCGCGATCCGTCTGGACAATAAGCACGGGGCGAACGCCTGCCTGCTCCGTCCCGCGTGCGGGGGAAAGGTCGGCCCGCCATACCTCGCCGCGCTTTACTGCCATTGGATTTCCCCGCGCGCCAGCCGCTCTTCGTAGTCCGTCAGCCGGTCGAGATAATCCCCCGGCTCCGCGAGCGACGTTTCGTCCTCGGCCTCCAGGATAGTTACCATGACGCGGACAGGGCGAGTGGGTAACTCCACGGCTGGCAGCGTTACCTTACCGTCGGGATGCAGTACCCCTTCAAGGGTCTTGTAAGTCATAAATACCGTCCTTTCTTCAGGGTATTTTACCGCCAACGCCCGGTTTCAGCACCGTCTCCAGCGCTCGCGTCATCGCCTGCTCGGCGCCCGGCGCTACCCAGCACCAATCGCTCAGGTTGCCGTCGCCTTCTTTCCAGGCCCGCTCGCTCGGAATGTAGCCCGGCGCACACTCACCGTATCCGGCGACGACCACGAAGCAGTCCGGCCGCTGTTGCTGAGCCAGTAGCTGATACTCGACGTACGACTCCGCGGGCATCAGCACCAGCTGAGCCGGGCCGAGATCGAGCACCGGCACGGTCAACTTGTGTCCGGCGTCGGCGCGCTTCCGCCAGTTCAGGCCCAGCGCCGCCAGGCACTGGCCGAACGGGCGCTTGTCGGTCGTTAGTCGTTTCTCCAGATCGGCGACGGTGAAGCCCGGCCCGTCCCGCGGTTCCAACCGCAGCGGGGTAGCGCGGAAGGCGAGACGTTCCAACGGGTGTCGCTTTGTCGCTGCCCACGCCGCGACCATTCCCCGATAAATGCGATCCGCTAACACCGCTCGATTCTCGACCGCACCATCGTTGTACTTGCCGGCCGTCACATTGCCGCTGCAGCCGCTGACGTAGATCTGCAGCACGCCGGCGTCGTCGGCCTGACGGCGTTTGCGGGCCAGGCCGACGAAGTCGCTCGACACCCCGCCCTTGCCGTAGTAGCTCATCGGGTGCGTGGCGTAGGCGCTCAGGGCCAGCACCGGGCGATCGCCGTCCCAGAAACTCAGCGTTTTCAGCCACGGATCGATGGTGCCTTCGGGTTGCTCGCGAATCTTCGCGTCGCGCGTGGCGCTCATGCGATTGAAAGCGGGGCGGCCATCGGCGAGCAAGTAGCGCCGGTTCGACGCAACCTTTTCCACCTTGGCCTGACCAACGCCCAAATGCGTGACGCGGCGCGCCTTGCCGAGTCCGTCTTTCAGAGCGCGGGCGACGCGCTGCACCGCCTGCTCGTGAAACTTGAGGTCGCAGATCTTGCCCGCGGCTCCGGCCCGATCGAGCAGACGCTGCGCCTCCAGGTCAGCGATGGGGGCGTCGTGCTGATGTAGGCTGGTGACCAACACGCGCTGCGGCGACGTGCCGGCGGCCTGGGCCAGCACCTCGCGCCAGCGATCATAAGCGTCATTACGGATCTCACACCAGTCCACTGCGGCCAGCACGATCGGCTCGCCGGCGCCCAGCAGGACGAAACCATGAGCGAACAGCGGATCGTCGATTGCCTTCGCCGGCGCGATACCGCCGCCCATCAGCGGATGGCCGCGAGGCGGCGTCACGTCGGCGGAGAAGGTCGCCAGCCTGTAAGTGGGCTGTTCGGGTTGAGGTTCGCTGCCGAAAGCCGGGACGAGGATGACGAGGGTGAGTGCGACGGGAAAGGCTCGCATGGGGCCAGGCTCCTGCGGAGAATGGGGCGGTCACTCCCCATTGTCAGGATGCCCGGGACGACGGCAAGCGTGGCGTTTGCGGCTGCACTCACAGCCGTTAGACAAGGACGGTGACACCGAGCAGGAACGCACCGAGAGCCAGCAGGACCGCCGTCGCGATCTTCAGCCGCGTGACGAGCATGCTTTTCAGGATCCCCTCGGCCAGCAGGTACGCTTTCGTCGTCGTGGGTCGGCCGGCAGCGACGAGGGCGGCGTTGCGGACAGTTGCCTCGACCAGTTCCGCAGGGACCGCGATTGCGGCCTTCCCGGCGAGAGCGGCGCCCAGCACAGCGGGGGTGATGGTAACGCCGCGGCGCGCCAGGCGCGAGCGGAGCAGAGTTCGCGCCCGTGCCAGACGGCTCTTGACGGTGCCGACCGGCCAGCCGAGCACCTCGGCGGCCTCGGCGTTGGTCTTGCCTTCGAGGTAGCAGAGGACGACCGCAGCACGGTAGTCGTCGGGCAGCTGGTGCAGCTCCTCGTCCACGACTGGCTGCACATCTCGCCAGAGGTGTTCGACATCCGTTTGTGGCCGGGGCATGTCCTGAATGACCTTCCTTCCGGGGCCGGGGAGACGGCGGGGATAAACCCCGCCGCTCGTTCGCGATGTTCCGACGAGCCGCCGGGTTTATCCCGGCGGTCTTCTCCCACGCTAACCCGCAAGCGGGCGAAGAGGGTTACTTCGGCGCCTTGATTTCGGGCAGTTTCGTCGTCGCGGCCGCCTGGTCAACAGTCAAGCGCAGCAGTTCGACCGTCGCGTCCGCTTGCACCGTGAAATCCCTGGCGCTGCCGTTCCCCAGCAGGAGACGATAGGTAGCCCCTGGGATCAGTCCGGGGAGCGTCACCCGTCCCTCCTTGTCCGTCTGCGGCCCCTTGCCGTAGCGCGCCGGATCGAGACGCGCCGCCCAGAGCCAATCGCCGCCGCGCACGCCGCCGTTCACGACCGCTTTCAACCCCTCCGGAATGGCGTGCGAGCCAGGCGCTACCAGCAGCGTCAACAGCGGCCGATACCCGGCGAGCGCTTCGCCCTTCGCGTCGCTGAACTGCGCCCGCGCCGCGCCGCATGGGGCCAGGCGAACCGTCAGTTCTTCCTTGCCGGCCTGGCCGGCCTGCAACTCGACGACCGCTCCGAGGTTCTTCGCCGCGTCGAACAGATGCAGCTGGTAGGTCGCCTTCGGGTCGAGGACAGGGATCGCAAAGGTGCCGTCGCGCAGTTCGAGCGCCATCGGTCGCCGTTCCGGCAC
>DASPXY010001591.1:0-2577 GCA_035637055.1 Gemmataceae bacterium
AGGGGAGACGAGGCGGATGGGGATTCCTCAGCTCCATTCTGCCAAGCAGCTGAGCCAGGAGACGTCCCCCTGCGCCACAGCCATTGTACGCTCACTCCGCCGTCCGTCCGCTCCCTGGCCCACGCCGCCCTCCCAGCGTCACCCTCGATAAGGCAAACGCCAGCCTCCAAAGACCGCCCTTCGCGGGCCTCCTGAGCAGAAATGGCAATTCTAGGCCATAATTGATGCGAACCCGCAGAACGCCGAGGTGCTTATGTCCGATATGTCGTTCGTTACCACAATCCTGTCCGCCGCGGTCGGCCTGATGGGCGCCCTGGTGGCGGGGCTGTCGGTCTACTTCACCTACAAGGGGCGGCACAACCAGTTTCGGCAGGTCGTCTACGGCCGCCAGATGGACGCCTATTTCGCCATCACCGAGTCGATGGCAATCTTGTATAACGCCGCCCAGAACATTCTCGCCTCCAGCAACCCTTGGCTCAAGGGAGAGGACGCCCCCGCGCGCCTCCGCACAACCTTGCGCGAGGAGCACGAGCGCTTCACAGGGACGGTCAACCGCTCGCTGATCGTCTTGCCATCGAAGGTGAAAGCGGCGGTGGACAACTTCAACGAGACGTTGCTGGCGATCAGCGCGCCGTCAGAGGATTGGCCGGCGGACCGGCACGCCACCGACCATCCCCTCGGCTCGGGGGAACTGGAGAAGGCGTACCAACGGGCCATTAACTGCATTCGCCACCACCTGGCCATCGACTCCCTGACCACGGGCATGCTCAACGAGATGGGCATCGGCAGTGAATCGGTGACGCTCAAGAGTTTCCAAGACGGCGTGAACCCGCTCGTGCCGGTCGGGCGGGCGCCTCCCTGACCTGCGCGGCGACTCCGAGCAAGTTCGCGGTCGGCCAACTCCGAGATTCTGCTGACGGCCGATTCGGCCGCGACGCTGAGAGGCACTACCAGAAGGCGAGCGGCGGGGTTTAGCCGTGCAGACCGCCGGGATAAACCCGGCGGCTCGTAAACATTACTTTCCTGACAAGCGATAACTGTGGTTCAGAGAACCGGGTTCGCGCGGCCCGGCCGTCCCCAGGAGCATCAAGGCCAACCCCGCGAGCAGCATTCCAGCGAGGAGCCCGCAGGTCGCGAGCAGATCGACCGGACGCTCCTCGGGGGGGAGATACCACTGGCTGAGCCACCACGGCCGCAGCGAATTGAGGACGTGATACTTGCGCACCGCTGCTTGCCCGTGCTCCCGCTGCCAGCCCACGAGCCAGATCCCGCCAGCGCAGACATTCCCTGACCCGTCTGGTGCGCTCATGGTGCCGATCATTCCCGCGAGCACGGCCTCGCGATGGACTCCCACGAAGTCGATCACCGGGAAGGTGAAGGTCGGAGCCTGTGCCGGTGTGAATACCTGCGCCGGCGGCCCGCTGCTCACGATCGCGACGAGTTCTCGCGGCCGGTTCAGCAGGTGCGAGACGTCTCCGTCGAAGTACAACCAGGGACTGAAGTGGTGATAGAACGCCGACGGCAACCCGCGCTCGATGTAGAGGCGGTGGGGATCGACGCTGAGCGCCAGCACCTGAACGATGAACCCGAGCCGCAGCAGCACTCGCCCGACGCCCGGACGAACCCAGGCCGCCCCCGCCGGCGCGAACAGCCAGAGCAAGGCCAGCACTGGCGTCAGGTAACGCGGGCCCCAGGTTGGATCCCCTGCAAAAAAGGTGAGGCAGCAGAGGAACCCGAGAAACACGAGTGCCCCAACGACCACCCCCCGGCACAGCCATTTTTCCGCGGGCCACCAGCGCGCCAAGCCATAGAGGCAGAGAGCCAGCGTGGGCGAGTACCACAGCACGCCGGCGCCGGGACTGATCGTCAACCCGAGGAAGGCGGCAGGGATGGCGTCAGGGCGGTTCGGCCAGAAGGGCACGTAGCTGCTCAGCACAGCGGCGTGGTCGGCGGTGCTGCCGGGTGGGAACTTATGCAGGTCATACAGCCTGTAAGCGACAAGACCGAGGCCCAATCCGGCGAGGACTCCTGCCGCACGGCCGAGTTGGCCCCGCCAGGGCCGTTCCCAATCGTGGTTCGCCGCCAGCACCGCCGGCACGAAGATTCCCAGCGGCTCCTTGCAGTTGAAGGCGATGCCGAGCAGCAGTCCGGCGCCCATAGCCCCGGGCAGCACGCACCGCCGGCGCGTCAGAAAGGCCACACACACCGCCAGCACCAGGGCAGCAGAGCCGAGGACATCGTCGAAGGTGCTGGTGCCGTAGAACCAACTCGGCGTGCAGCAGACTCCCGCCATCGACCAGCAAAGGGCGGCGCGCGGTGTCATGCCTTGATGGCGGAACCAAAGGGCATAGGCCAGCGGCAGCAAGGCACAGGCGAAGGCCGACGTCAGTGTGAAAAAGAAGTGACGCCGTCCCTCGCTCACCGGCCCCGTCGCGTCGGCGAGGACGATGGCCCCCGCGCCGAGGACGCTTTGCGGCGCGCGGTAGCGCGTGTAGCGGGCGCCGTCGCGGCCCGGAAACACCCAGAACCAGACGCGCTCGTCGCGGATGATCGAATCGCCGTGCTCAACGAGACTTC
>DASPXY010001592.1:0-7460 GCA_035637055.1 Gemmataceae bacterium
TACTTGAACGGCCGCGCCACGATGAGGCTATCACGCAGGTGCAGATCCACGCCGCCCTCCACCCACTTGCAGATTTGCAACCGTTTTTTCGGCTTGCACCTGGTCGCGATCTCCTCGACGATCTGGGCGATGATGTGATCCTTGTCGCTCAGCGTGATGAGGATAGCTACCTTCTTCGTACCAACGTGTTCTGACATGTCCTCAAGCACTCGCCGGGCGCTCTTTCTTTGCGGATTCTTCGAGACTTTTGTCTCGTCGCCGAACATGTAGGGGATGTGCCCGCCGACGATGGTCCCGTTCGACAGGACGCACGCGACGGCGATGCAGACGTCCACATGCGGGAAGATTAACTCATCCCCCGGCCCGGCCACCTGGATGTGCTTGTCCTCGCCTTTCGCTTCCGCCGGTTCCACACAACGCAGAATTGTCATAGCTCCTCCTGCTTTCATCACCACATGCGCATCGGCTCTTAGCGGAACGCCTGGGGGTTCGCCATGAGAACCATGAAGTAAATGACGATACCGACGAGCCCCAGCCCAAACGAGACTGCGCACCAGGTCTTGGCCTGGTTCGCCGATTCCTCCGCCCCCTTGTAGTCGCCCACTGTCAGTTTGGTGTTGACCTGGGCAGCGGAAACGATCGCCGCAATCCCGAAGGGCAGACAGCAAAACAGTGTGCAAAGGATGGCAGGGACCAGGTAATTGTTGATCATAGGCGGCGGCCCGCGGCGGAAGTCGCCGTAGTCGCGGCCCCGGTCGTAGTCGCGATCCTGGTCGTAATCTCGACCGTAATCGCGGCCGTAATCGTCGCCTGGATTTCGGATCCGGTCATCCCCGTAGTCATCAGGTCCACGAGCCATCGCCGGCCCCTTTCGCCACCGCGTGTTGTCCGTGTGCCCTCCCTGGCGAGAAGGCATCCCCCGCTGAAGTGTTTGGATTGTCGCGCGCCGGGGCGAAGTGTCAAGGCGATTCTGGCAACCACAAGGCGACAACGGAAATCGGCGATCCTTCAGTCTGCCACGGGCAGGAACAGGCTCGGCGCCGTGACGCGGCCCAACTGATCGATCTCCGCGACCGCAGCGCTGAAGGCCCCGGTCGGCACCGTGTGCGTCATGATCACCAGCGGCACCGTGTCGCCCTCCTGTTCGTCGAGCGCTTCGTGCTGGATCACCGAACTGATGCTGATCTGATGGTTCGCGAGCACGCGTGTGATGTCGGCGATCACGCCCGGCTTGTCGAGCACCAGCAGGCGCAGATAGAAGCGCGTGCGCACCAGCGACACGGGTCGCAGCGTCAGGCCGGCGCCGTTCCCAGACCAGAGACGTAAGGTCTGAAATGTCCGCTGTGCTCGTCCCACCGCCATGTCGATGAGGTCGGCGACGACGGCGCTGGCGGTCGGCATCTGGCCGGCGCCGCGGCCGTAGTAGAGCGTGTCGCCGACGGCGTCGCCGGTGACGAGAACGGCGTTGTAGGCGTTGCGCACCAGCGCCAGCGGCGCCATGTGACGCAGCAATACCGGCGAGACGTGGAGGGCCAGCTGGCGCTCATGCAGCCACGCCTCGGCGAGCGGCTTGATGGTGTAGCCCAGCTCGCGGGCAAAGCGGACGTCGGCCTGCTGGATCCCGGCGATGCCGCGACGGCTGATGGCCGACGGCGGTACCGCGGCGCCAAAGGCAATCTGCGCCAGGATCGCCAGCTTGTGGGCGGCGTCGGTGCCATCGACGTCGAGGGTCGGGTCGGCCTCGGCGTAGCCGCGCTGCTGGGCCTCGGCGAGGACTTCCTCGTAACTGCGGCCCTGCTCGGTCATGCCGGTGAGGATGAAGTTCGTCGTGCCGTTGAGGATTCCCTGCACGGCGAGGATCTGATTGGCCGACAGGCACTGGGCGAGGGCGGCGATAATCGGGATGCCGCCGCCGACGCTGGCCTCGAAGGCGATGGCCCGGCCGTGACGGCGGCCCGCGTCGAAGACCTCGGCGCCGTGCTCGGCGAGCAGGGCCTTGTTGGCGGTGACGATGTCCTTGCCGGCGGCCAGGGCGTCGAGGATGGCCCGCCGCGCCCAGTCCACGCCGCCGACTACCTCAACGATGACCTGCACGTTCGCGTCGCGCAGGGCATCGCGGGGATCGGTGCTGAGGAGTTCGCGCGGGATGGGGACGGCGCGCGGCTTGTCGAGATCGCGGACGACGACGCGGCGCAGGACCAGTGGGCGGCCGGCACGGGCCGCGAGCCGCTCTGGTTGTTCGAGGAGGAGCTTGGCGACGCCGCCGCCGACCGTGCCGCAGCCAAAGAGAGCAATGCCGAGCGGTTCCATGACCATCCCTTGAAGTGACTGACGGGGTTGGTGCCTCGAAGATCCTTGTCCGCGCACCCGCTTTCGGGGATGATCTTAGGAGAATGCCGCAGCGCCGGCTTGCGGTGTGCATGCTTTGAGGTACTGGGACCGGCGTTGGTTGGCGGAACTCCGCTGAGGTGCCGGGGTTCTCTCTGATGCGGACTCTCACTCTCCAGAAAGGAGCGACGACATGAGTCACTTCCGGTTGTCGATGCTTGTGACAGGGTTGTTCCTGCTGATGAATTCGCCCGCCACTGCGGGGGAGCAGGAGCGGCCCCAGGTGAAACGGGAGCGGCCGGCACAGTCGGGTGACGCGGGGCTGCAGCTGGTGCCGCCCGAGGTGCAGGAGCGCTTGCGGCTGAGCGCCGAGCAGAAGGAGAAGGTGGCCAAGTTGCAACAGGAGTTCCAGGACAAGAACAAGGACGCCCTGGCGAAAATCAAGGATGGGTTGGCCCAGGCACGTCAGGCTCAGCAAAAGGCTCGCGAAGACAAGGACCGCGCCGCCTTTCGCACGGCGTCGGAGCAACTCCAGGCGCAGGAGCAAGCCTTGCGGCAACTCCGCACTGGGCCGGAGGCGAAGTTGCTCGAGGTCCTCACACCCGAGCAAAAGCAGACCTACGCGGCGGCCAAGACAGGAACCCCTGCGCGGCCGGCAGTTGCCGCTGCGGGCGGCGTGAATCAGTTGCTGCTGCCGCAGGTGCAGGAACGACTCGGGCTCACCGCCGAGCAGAAGGAGAAGCTCGCCAAGTTACAGCAGGAATTGGAGACGAAGTTGCGCGGCGTGCTGACCGAGGAGCAGTGGAAGCGTTTCCAGGAAATGAACAAGCGCCGACCGCAACCCCAGGAGCAACCTCGTCAACCGCAGCCGCGCCGACAACCCGGCGCCGCCGGGGGTGAGAGCATCAACCCCGGAGTTGGGATCCGTCGCAGCGAGCTTGCTGGATGAGAGGCCCGGCGAACGGCCGGCGTGAGCCGGCTGGTAAAGCCAGCACCAGCTGGCTCACGCCGGCCGTTCGCCAACAGCGGGCACTGCACTGTCTCAGCGGACGCCCGCGTATTTCGCCAGCGCCAGCCGAAGCCGCAACGCCACTTCAGGAATCATCGGAATCCGTCCCGCGACGATGTCGGCCGTCGGTGCCCCGCGGACGTTGTAGAAGCACTCGTTCGCCGCATGATCGACGCGGATCACATCTCCCGCCAGCGACACGCCTGCGAACAGGCCACGGCTGCGCGAGTAGGAATAGATCTCGGCCTTGAGCTGGGCGTCGGTGGCCGCGGCCGCCTCGCGCCCAACCGGACCGGCCGCAATTGCCGCGTCGGCGCCGAGGGTGAACTTGCCCTTCCCTTCGATCAGGCGATTGACGCTCCGCTGGGTGCGGAAGATCAGGACGAGGTCGGTGCGCTGCACGCCGATTTGCCAGCCGACGCTGCCGCCGGTGACGGTGAGGAAGATCGGGTTGCTCCAGCCGCCACCCGGTTCGCGGACGAGCAGCACGCCATGACCGTGTCGGCCGCCGAGGACAAACCCCGCCTTGAGGATGTCGGGAACGATCGCCACGGCCTGGGCGTCGCACAGCATCGCCGGCGGGATGCACTTCTCGGGAATGCCGGCGAGGCAGTCGAGCACCTCAATGGCCGCGGCGACCGTCGCCGTTTCCTTGCTCGGAGGTGCCTGCGCCCTCGCGATGGGCAGCCACAGAAATAGCGACAAAGTAGAGAGGGAGAGTAGACGGGTTGATATCATGGCGATCCATCCTTTCGAGGCCCAGCCGGTGATTGGCGGGGCTGAGGGGAACGGCGAGATGCGCCGGGAAATGGGGTCGCGTTCCGGTCAGGCGATTCCGGAAGCGGCTCGCCAATCAATCGTACGCTGCAAGCGCGGCCTGAGCAACTGCCGAGGCCGTGGACCGAGGCTCGCGACGCGGGTTTGGGGCGTTACTTTGCGTCTTGCGGGGACTCTGCTGTCTGGGGAAGTGGCGGAGGTTATCGAGGATCAACAGCACGGACATGACCTGGTTACGCCAGAGACTTCCCCGGTACAATGACTGCGAGAGGTTCGCCCGCCCTTGGAGGGAGACAGTCGCTATGTCCACAGTTCCTGCGGACCAAACACCATCCACGAAGCCGACGGAGAGTATCGAGGAGCGATTTCAGCGGCTGGCAGATGTCTGGCGCGTTGAGACGACCTACATCTCCTCCAGTGGCGATCTGGTTGCCCACCCCGCGTTCCAGGAGATTGTCGGTATGGGACCAGCCATCATCCCGTTCCTCTTCCGAGAGTTGGAGAAGCGCACGGGGCATTGGCATCGAGCGCTTCGCCGAATCACCGGCGCCGATCCGGTGCCGCCGGCGGACCGTGGGAACATTGGCAAGATAGCTGAAGCCTGGCTGCGCTGGGGTAAGGAGCACGGCTATCAATGGTAGAGTCCCGTCTGGAAGCCATGTTTCCAGGACTGCGGGGCCGGCCTTATGAGATCAAGAGCCCGCGGGATGGGAACTACAACTGTATTGCCTGGGCAGCTGGGGATAGCGGCAACTGGTGGTGGCCGGACGCGGCCGGGGATGATACCTGGCCTGCCGACGTCGCTCGCGTCGAGACCGTCGCGGCCTTTCGGGATGCCTTCGCCACTCTGGGGTATGCGGTTTGTGATGACGATCTGCTCGAAGCGGGTTACGAGAAGATCGCTGTGTTCGCTCTCCTCAGTCTGCCCAAGCACGCCGCTCGGCAATTGCCGAGCGGCCGCTGGACGAGCAAACTCGGTTTGGGGGAAGATATTGAACACGAACTCCATGACCTGACGGGGATGGTGTACGGTTCGGTCGTGCTGGTCATGAAGCGGGCTGTGCCACTGGCGGCCAGTGAAAAGGCGGCGGTGGAGGCCAAATAGCAATCTCCGCACCGCCGCCAAACGACTCACCACCGATATTCGACCGTGTACGTGACCGTCGCCTCCTTGTCCGGAGCCACGCGCACCGGGAACACGATCGTCCGGCTGTCGAGCCGCTCATGCGGAGTATTGCTATCCGGTATGCGCCAATCGGCCGTCCGGTACAGCTTCTCCAGCACCTTGACCGTCACTTCTTCCTTCTTGTGATTGCGTATCTTGATCTCGAAACTCTCCGAAATGTGCTTCTTGCCGAGACGCTTGAACGCCGTTTGCCGGCGCTCGCCGACGATGTCGAACGCATCGCCGACGTACAGCGCCACCGCCTCGTCGCGCGTCGTGTTGGCGAGCAGATCCTCGCCGATGAACTCCAGGGCGCCGTCGGCGTCCTGCTTGTAGACGCGCACCTTGCCCTGCGGCAGACTGATGCCGAGATTGTCGTCCTTCGTGTTCTTGAGTTCGACGACGACATTGACCTTCTTGTTGCTCTCCAGGCCATAATGAGCGTCTTCGTAGATCGCGTAACGATACCAACGCAGTTTGGCGCCGTCGTAAAGGTACGTTCGCGTCACTGGCACGCCCGCCGCCTTGATCAGCTCCACCTGCTTGATCTGATTATTGGCGATCGTCGTTGTCTCCGGAAGCTGATAGACGCGATAATCACCAAGCGTGCGGCTCGGGTCAGAGCCGACCTTGTCGGTGAGCGGCAACGTGCGCATCAGTTTGTAATACTCCGGGCCAGATCCCCACGGCATCTGCTCGTAATCGGGGTGCGTCTGGCCCGCGAGCAGCTTGACCGCCGCGTTCGCGTAGGCGACCCCGCTGTGGTTCTTGATCGTCACCCAGCCGGACAGGTCGGCGCGCTGGTCGTCGCCTTTCAACACGAGGTTGTAATCCGCCCGCCAGGCGAGTTGATTGGCGATGTAGGAGACCTCAATCAAGTGCTTTCCGGGCTTGCGCGCCTCGACCTCCCAGACCAGCGTCGGCCGGGTCAGCAGTCCCTCGGGGAGCTTCGAGAACTGGATGCGCTTGACGTTCTCGCCGCGCTCGACAAGGAAAATGGGCCCCTTGTCCTTACTGCCGGCGAGTACCAGACGTTGGGAGTCGTAACTGAGGAGGATGCCCTCGTAGGCCTTGCCGTCGCGGACGTGGACGGTGATCTTCTGGTCGATGTACTTCTGCAGGAGCTTGTCGGCGCTCACGAGGTCGAACTCGTAGTTCTGTTCCAGCACCTGCGCCTGCGGATCGGTCAGCGAGCGGAAGTGAACGCTGGTCGGGTCGAGCGTCGCGGCGACGTCGCGGAAGTGGATGACGTTCAAGCCCTTCTTGAAAACGTCGGGCAGTTCACGGCGATCTTTCACCAGGGCGAAGCTGTCGTAGACGGTCAGCAAGACGCCCGGTTTGGCGGGGGGCTGCTTCTCTTCGGGCGGTTTCTTGCCCTTCTCGCCGGCGCCTTCAGCGGCGGGCTTCGGCGCCGGCTGCGGGGCGTTTTGCTGCCCCGGCGCGGTCAGGACGGCAGCGAGAGCGGCCACGGCGACCGCGGCCAGCACCAGGGAATAACGATAACGGCTCATGGTAGGTTCCTGATCAAATGGGCCTGGAGAGGTCGCGGCTACACCGGGTCAACGCTTGGATCACCCTTCGGCGCCTGGATGGCATAACGGATCGTGTATGTCAAGATTGTTTCCGCGTTGGGTTGCACCGTGATCGGAAAGACGATGGTGCCGACGTCGCGCCGGGTGAACTCGTGGCTCTTGCGGAGCATCTCCCAGTTCGCCCGCGCGTCAATGGCTTCCAACACGTCGATGGTGACCGCCTCTTTCTTGTGGTTGCGCAAGCGGATTTCGATGTCCTGTTCGAGGTGGGTCTTGTCCACGCGCTGGGCCAGGAACTTGCGACGGGCGGTAACGTCGAAGGCGTAACCCAGGCGTAGTTTCACCGGCTCATCCTTCGGCGTGTGATCGACCTGGTCCTGACCGACAAACTCCAGGGCGTCGTCGTCGGCTCGCTGGAAGATGCGCACCGGCCCCTTCGGCAGCGGTACGCCCAGGCCCTGCGCCAGCTTCTTCTCGTTCTTGAACTCCAGGATGATCGCGACGCGATGCTCGCCGCTGTGCAGGACGTATTTTCGCGTCAGCGGGATGCTCTCGATGTCCAGGAGTTCGACCTGCTTGGTGGAACGATCCTTCAGGGTCGTCGAACGGGCCAACTCGTAGAGGTGGTACTCCGCGAAAGATTTCTCCA
>DASPXY010001593.1:0-3840 GCA_035637055.1 Gemmataceae bacterium
AGGAGAAAATGGATGCCGCCGGCCTGCCCCGCGTGGCGGGCGCGCACGACATTCGGATGGTCGAGTTGCCCAACGGCGGCCATCTCGCGCTCGAACCGAGCCACCGCGGCCGGATGGCCCATGCGCTCGTCGGGCAAGACCTTGAGGGCGACGCGCTGTTGGAGCTTGGTGTGGTAGGCCAGGTAGACAGCGCCCATGCCACCCTGGCCGAGCAGGCTTTCCACGCGGCACTCGCCCACCAGCGTGCCGGCGGGCAGTACCTGCCGGCCCTTTTTCAAGGCCGCGATTTCCGCGGTGTCCGCGCTGTCCAGCCGCGAATCCTCGGTGATGACCTGTGCAGCCCGGTGCAACTCCGCAAGCACCTCGAAATCCCCGCGCCCGGCACAGCCCTCCGGATGTTGCCTCAGCCAGGGATCGAGTTCGAGGTTTTCTTGACGCTGCAATGCTTCCCAGTACTCGTGCAACAGGGGAAAGACGCGAGGATCATCGGGATTGGCAAGCTCAACCGGATTCTGCTTGGAAGTCATCGTCGTCTCCCAGTTCCGCACGTAGTTTGCGCACCGCCCGCACCCAAAGCTGGCGCACGGCCCCTGCCGAGATGGTCAAGCGGCTGGCAATCTCTTCGTAGGACAACTCCTCCAGGTTCCGCCAGACCAGGACATCGCGATACTGCTGCGGCAGGCGTGCCAGAGCCTCATGTAATCGGGCTGCCTGCTCCCGACGGCTGGCCCGGGCACTGGGCGAGGAGGCGTTATCGACCAGCATTTCGGCGCCGCTGCCCTCCGGAAGTGGCTGTACCTTGCGGCCCCGCTTCAGGCGCTGCAAAGCCTTGTTCCGCACGATCATCGTGAGCCAGCCCAGAAACTCCGCCGCAGTTGTCCCCCGGAACTGCTCACGGTGTTCTGCGACGGCGAGCAGCCCTTCTTGCACGACGCTGGAACTCTCGCCTGGCAACTGGGCTTCGAGTAACCGCCGGGCCACCGCCAGCAAATAAGCACGGTAACGCTCCGCCAGCGGCCCCAGGGCTTGCAGGTTCCCGGCGCGCCAGGCTGCCACCAATACGTCGCTGTCATCAAAACTGGGCGACTTTCCCTGCATCTCTATGGATTCCCCGGGCGACATCTTGTGACGGCCTGTTCGCCATTTTCTCCCACTTTCCCGGCTTGTCGAGAGAATTCCGCTCAAGCCCGTCCCACAGCTGCCCACACCCTCCTCAACGGGAGTCGAGGGGCAATTGGTGTCGCACGGCAGGAAAACCGGACGGTGTCAGAATCGGGCATTGAAGGAGAGGGCATCTGACGACAGAATGAAGACCACTTTGCCTTCGCGGGATCCGTGTCGGTTGCCCCAAGGAGTTTCACGCTGGAAAAAAGCGGCAGAGTGTGGTATCGCAGTCGCCGTGCCAGGGATGGCATGGGGCAAAAGCCCCGCCGGAGAGACTCCGTCCGGAGGGAATACGCATGGACCGCGCCCGACGCTGGACGATCGTCGCGCTGGTAACCCTGACCGGGGTGGTGGCCGGCTTCGCCCGGCTCGACAGCGAGAGCACGGCGCCTGCCGCGCCGCAGGTCGCCCCGGAACCGCGCCCTGCGGACGACGAAGTGGACGTGGCGCAGGCGGAGCGCTACCTGCGTGAATTCACCGACTTTCTCACCGAGATTGTGAGTGGCGCGGCCGATGCGCCTGCCCTGCCGCCCCTGGCGGAATGGCCGCCGTTGCCCGACGAACTGTTGCCGCCGACTCGAGAGACGCACCCATGACCCAGCAAATCAACCCGCGCGACCTGGCAACGCTGATGGCGAACGACCACCCGGTTTACCTGCTCGACGTGCGCCAACCCGCCGAGCACGAACTCGCGGCCTTGCCAGGCAGTATCCTGATTCCACTCAACGAGTTGGCTGCCCGTGTCGCGGAGGTTCGCCCTGAGCCGGAAGCGCTTCTCGTGGTGTACTGTCATCACGGTGTGCGCAGCCTCTCGGCGGCCGCCCTGCTGCAGCGCCTGGGACATCAGAAGGTGGTGTCGCTGGCGGGGGGCATCGACGCCTGGTCGCACCAGGTCGATCCGGGCATCCCACGGTATTAAGGTTCCCGCTTGCGGGTTAGCGGTGCAGCGCTAACCCGCAAGCGGGAAAACGGCGGCAACACTCACGCTTTCCGGATGCGCGCTCCCCGCGCCGTCGTGGAGCCCGTCGCGTTCCGCGTGTCCACGATCAGCTGGGCGTGACGCACGATCCAGTCATAGTCGTACGCGCTGTGGTCCGTCACAATCAGGACGCAATCCTGAGCCGCCAACGTCTCCTCGGTCAGCGGGACACTGTCCAGGCGGATGCTGTGCTGACGCATCGCCGGCAGCGTCGGCACATGCGGATCGTTGTACGACACGCGCGCCCCGCGGCCCTGGAGGAGTTCTAACAGCGTGAACGCCGGCGATTCGCGCGGGTCGTCCACGTCCTTCTTGTAGGCCACCCCGAGCACCAGCACACGACTGCCCTTGAGGGCCTTCCCCTCCTCATTGAGAGCTTCGATCACGCGCTGCAGGACGCGTTGCGGCATCGCGGTATTGATCTCGCCAGCCAGCTCGATGAAGCGCGTGTGGACGCCGTGCCGCCGGGCCGCCCAGGTCAGGTAGAATGGGTCGATGGGGATGCAGTGGCCGCCGAGCCCCGGGCCGGGGTAGAACGCCTGGTAGCCGAACGGCTTCGTCTTCGCGGCGGCGATCACCTCCCAGACGTCGATGCCCATCGCCTCGAAAACCCCCTTCAGCTCGTTGACCAGGGCAATGTTCACCGCCCGGTACGTGTTTTCCAGGATCTTGCAAGCCTCGGCGACGCCAGTGCTGGACACAGGGACGACCCCATGCACGACCGGGGCATACAGCGCGACAGCGAGATCGCGGCTGACGGAGTTGATGCCTCCAACGACTTTGGGGATCGTTCGAGTCGAGTAATCACGATTGCCGGGATCCTCGCGCTCCGGACTGTAGGCCAGGAAGAAATCGCGGCCGGCGCGTAACCCACTTTCTTCGAGGATCGGTTGCAGCAACTCGGTCGTCGTGCCAGGGTAGGTGGTGCTTTCGAGAACGACAAGTTGCCCCTCGCGCAGATGCGGCTGGAGCGTGCGGCCGGTGTTGACGATGTACGACAGGTCAGGCTCGCGCGCCTCAGTGAGCGGCGTCGGCACACAGATGATAATGGCGTCCGCCTCGACGAAACGCCCGGGGTCGGTGGTGGCCTCGAAGCGCCGTGAGGCGACCATCTCGGCGACGCGCTCGCTGCAGATATGCCCGATGTAACTCTGCCCAGCGTTGAGGCGGGCGACCTTGTCGGTATCGATGTCGAAGCCGAGCACCGGGTAGCCGCCCCAGGCGAACGTCTCTGCCAGCGGCAGGCCGACGTAGCCCATGCCGACGACGGCGACGCGGGCCGTCCGCGCCTCGATGCGTGCCCGGAGCCGCTCGGCCAGCGATCCCTTCTTCGTCACTGTGGGGGTCATGGGGTGTTCCCTCCTTGGGTTGGCGAGCGGGGGCGTAAGCCCCCCCTGTTGTGGCACGGTCTCCTGACCGTGCCACGGTTTGTGACCGAAGGTCTCCCTGAACCCAGAGGAGACCTGCGGTCGGCAGAGTGTGGCACGGTCAGGAGACCGTGCCACAACAGCGTGAACTTCACTAACCACTAACCAGTAACCACGAACCACTATTCTCACTGTTTCAACTCGGCCATCAACCGCTCGTACGCCGCGCGCTCGCTGGGAGGCAGTCGCTCGATGGTGAGGCCAATCTCGGTGGCGCGGCTGAGCGCAGCCGCCGCGCCGCGCTGGTTGCGTGCCGCGTGGTGCGCCCGG
>DASPXY010001594.1:0-3295 GCA_035637055.1 Gemmataceae bacterium
CCCCGCAAAGCCCGCCACCAGCGTGAGTACCAGGAGAGTCACCAGGGCCGCGAGATGGGGCCGTCGCCGTGCCCACTTGAGGACACGCTCGCGGCGACTCACCGGCCGCGCCTGGATCGGTTCATCCCGGAGCCAGTGCTCCAGATCCTCGGCCAGCGCCTCGGCGCTTGGGTAACGCTTGCCTGGTTCTCTTTGCAGACATTTCAGGCAGATTGTCTCCAGATCACGGTCCACGCGGCGGTTGCGGCTGCGCGGGGGCGGCGGCTCCCCTTCCAGGAGTAGCAGGAGCGTGGCCAGAGGTGTGTCCGCGTAGAAAGGCGGACGTTCGGTGAGCAACTCGTAGAGGATGGCGCCGAGGCTGTACACGTCGGCCGCGGTGCTCACCTCCCTGGCAGCGGCCTGCTCCGGCGCCATGTAATTGGGCGTGCCGACGATGATGCCCTGCTGTGTCAAACTCGCCTCTCCAATCCTGGGCGTCAGGCGCTTGACCAGGCCGAAGTCGGTGACATGGGGGCGGCCCTCGGCGTCGAGCAGGATGTTACCTGGCTTCAGGTCGCGATGCAGGAAGCCCCGCTGGTGGGCGTAATGGACAGCCCGGGCCGCGGTCGCCAACAGAGCTACCCCGGCGCGCAGGTCGGCGGCGAAGCGGGACAGATGCTCGGCGAGGCTGCCCCCCTCAATCAGCTTCATGGAAAAGAAGGGCTGGCCCTGGTGCGCGCCAACGTCGTAAATCGGGACGATGTGGGGGTGGTCGAGGCTGGCCACCGCTTCCGCCTCACTCCGGAAACGAAGCAGATCCGGAAGGGAGCCCACCCGCTCGGCACGGATCATCTTCAGGGCGACGAGCCGCGACAGGCTCAGCTGCCGGGCCTTGTAGATAACGCCCATCCCGCCCTCGCCGATCTGTTCCAGCAGCTCGTAATCATCGACACAGCCGGGCGTGCCTTCCGCTACCGGGGCCTCCGCCGGCTCTCTCGACTCCAGCTGGGCGCGGGACCGAGACACCGTCGGCGCCCCTCTCCGCCCATGCCGGCGGAGTCGCTCGATCTCGGCGCCGGCGGCGAAGTAAGACCGCAATTCCTCGGCCAGTTCGGGATAGCGGGTGAGGAGGTGCTCCTGATCGACGACCTCCCCGCGGTCCAGGCGCTCCATGTACTCGCCCAGCACTTCCTCCAGCAGGGATTGCTCCGAGGAGTTCGGGGGAGAGGATGGGAGGGGCATGGCTCGTTCCTCATCGGTGTCGTGTCGGTGGTGCGTACTGGCGATCGTCCCGTCCAGGCCCCGGACGCAGGTCGTGGATGTGGGGGGCAGAAGGCGATGCAGACTGGATAGGTATTAGAGGGAATCTCCCGCCTCCCGGCAAGAACCTTCTGTCCGGGCCCTCGGTTCAAGGCGATCCTTCGCCGCTGTGCAGATGGCGACGCAGGGACTTCATCCCGCGCTTGATCAACCCTGCCGTGGCGGCCGGGGTCCGCCCGAGACGCACGGCGATGTCGGCCAATGCCCAGCCCTCCAGGTGGCGCAACCGAACCGCCTCGCGTTGGTCATCGGGAAGCGCCGCGAGCGCCTGGGCCAGGCGCTCGGCCTCCTCCCCCCGGATGGCCTTCTGGCTTGGGGAGGAGACGTTGGCATCGAGATCCTGCTTCAAGGGCGCCCCACCCCCCTGCGAATCGTCCATCGAGCGCTCCCGGCCCACACTGCGTTTCTGGAGCAGAGCGTGGTTCCGGATCGCGCCGGCGATCTTGTGGTCGAGGATCCGCTGGAGCCAGGCGACGAGTTCCCGGGTATCCCGTCCGGCGAACTGCGGGAAACTGCGATACGCTTCGAGAAAGGTCTGCTGGATAATGTCGGACGCGTCCACGCGGACCGCGATCCGTCCCTCGAGCTGACGTTCGGCCAGACGATGCAGGCCCGCCCGCTGCGCCTCGAGCAGCTGGCCCAGCGCTTCCCGGTCCCCCTGGAGGGCCTGGCCCAACAACTCGTTCGGAGGAAGAGCGTCGTCCTTCATCGGCAGCCCCTGAGAGAATGGGCAGAACAGCAGTTCTCCTGGATGCGCGTTGAGGACGTCACGCGGGTTCGCGCGCAGCCCACGAGAAAGGACCGGCGGGCGGCCTCCTCGACAGGACAGAGATCCGCTTGAGGAGGGAACTGGGCAAGGGATCGGTTCGGCCGTTGTCTATTGTCTCTCGCAGCCAACGGGTGGTCAAGCTACAACAGACAGAGAGACTGGAGAAGAACGGTCTGGGTTTTCGAGCGAGAAGCGATCAACGGGCCGTTATACTCAACGCGGGTAGGTCTGACACAAGCCCGGAGCGCCAGCGACGGGACGGTCCCGTCGCTGGCGCTCCGGGCTTGTGTCAGACCTGCCCGCGTTGAGTATAGCACGTGGGCTGCCTGCGGCAGATCCTCACTTCGAGATGCCGAGGGGCGGGGACAACTTCGGAGGAGAAATGGGCGTGACGTCAACAGCGCCGGCCGCTGGGCTGAGGGGGCGGACCGTGACCACGACCGTCTGTTGCACGGAGACTCTGTCCACATCCGTTGCGTTCACGGTGATGGTCGCCGTGCCGTGGAGTCCCCTGGTATAGGTAAGCGTCAGCGCCGACCCGGAAAGGTCGGGCGTGACCAGTCGCGCGTTCGTGTTGCCCAGGATGGTGAGTTGCAAGCCAGCCTTGTGCTGAATGCCTGGCATCGCGGCGAAGACAGGGCCCATGTCGAGGACGGTCTCGGGGGCGTTCTGGGAAACCGTCACGCGGACCGGGGTAATGTCTTTTGGCGATGGGCTGCCCAGCTGCTGGGGCATGCTGACCGCATCGGCCACCGGGACGAGCGCCAAGAGCGCACTGCCCCAAAGCACCGGCAATTCGCGCCCCTCCAGCGGTTCGATCTGCGGCCGGTAAGCGAGTTGCCGCCCCCCTGCGGGGCAGTTCCTCCGGGAGAGGACAGGGATCCCGTGCCACAACCGGCGCCACAACGATACGAGCATGGCACTGCTCCTCGTTCTCGGGCGACGAAAGGGGGGCCGGGCGAGAACGTACCATCGGATGCGGACGCGAGTTGAGGTGGTCTCACGCAAGACTTGTCTCGGTGGTCGTTATCAGTGCAGGACGGCGTATATACCAACATCACCGTGTCAGGACAAGGGCATCTGGGCCAGCGCTTCGGTGTGGGCGCCAGAAGTAAGGGCGGGGGCTCCCGCGTCGGCCGATCACTGCACCGGAGGGAGCACGAAATCGCCGTAGTTTGAAGAAGCGGATGAGGCTCGGGATGAATCTGCCGGAACTCTTTGTCACAG
>DASPXY010001595.1:0-4120 GCA_035637055.1 Gemmataceae bacterium
CAACTACGCGAGTATGAGCTAATCCCAAAAAACAGGCCCCAGTTCAGATCGCAGGCTGCAACTCGCCTGCGTGAAGTTGGAATCGCTAGTAATCGCAGGTCAGCAACACTGCGGTGAATGTGTTCCTGAGCCTTGTACACACCGCCCGTCAAGCCACGAAAGATCGGAGCGCCCGAAGACGCTGTCACAGGCGGCTACGGCGAGACGGTCGATTGGGACTAAGTCGTAACAAGGTAACCGTAGGGGAACCTGCGGTTGGATCACCTCCTTTCTAAGGAGTATCTCTCGGGTCGAAAGACTCGATAGAATGCATGTCCCACCCAGCATCGGTGGTGCTCCCGAACCAAAGATAAAACCCCGCTGCACTAGCCAGGCAGCGGGGTTTCTTTTTTCTTGTCCACCCGCCTACCTCGGTTGTTCCCCGCTTACTCTTCCGCGAACGAGGTTGAATGGCGAGGTTCTTCGGTCTCTTCTCGTCTCCACCGAGATCACTGTCCCGAGCGTACCAAACTCGATCTTCACAGACTCCCGATCTCCTATCCAGCAGGCTTCCCAACCCGTGACCCTGAAGCCGTTATCTATTGGGCACCACGTATCCTCCTCTCTGCCCAGAATAGACCGAACTGCTGACGCCAGCATCCCCGCTCGGATCCGTTCAGCATTTCGCTCCAAGGGGCCGGGATACTTCCCGACGAGCCAATCCGTCAGCAAGAACGCAAACGTCACCGAACCTAGCCCAACCCCTAACATGAACACCCATCTCGGCATGGCTCCCTCCACACTCGGAACTCAAGAACCTTCCTTTCCGGCCGCCTCCCACACGCGCACCGGCGTGTCGTAGCCTGCGCACGCGAGCCGGCGCCCATCAGAGCTGAATGCGACGCAGTTCAACGATCCGGTCGCGCCCTCCAATTCTAGGATCCCCTGGCCCGTCATGAGATCCCACAGCCGCACCGTCTTGTCCTGGCCGGCGCTGACCAACCGCCGGCCGTGCGGGTGATACGCCAGCGATGCCACCGCTCCCGTCGAGCCTTCGAGCCGTCGGGGTTCGTGCCGCTTCGTCAGATCCCAGAGCCGGATCGTCTTGTCGCTGCTGCCGGAGGCCAATTCCGCACCGTCGGGGCTGAACGCGACCGCGTTCGTCGAACCCGTGTGGCCGCGCAGCACCTCGCTCTCGCCTTTCGCCAGATTCCAGAGGCGCACCGTCCGATCGTAACTGCCCGAGGCCAGGAGCCGCCCATCGGGACTGAACGTCACCGCCAGCACGGTATTCGTGTGGCCGCGCAATTCGCGCCCCTGACTGCCGGTCGTCGTGTCCCAGATGCGGATGAGGTCATCCTTGCCGCCCGACGCCAGGCGTGTGCCATCCGGCGAAAACGCAACCGCCACCGCGCCGCCCGCGTGGCCCGACAATACCATCGCCTCCCGACCAGAACGCAGATCGTAGATCCGCACGGCACCATCGTCGCCCGCGGTCGCGAGCCGATAGCCGTCCGGAGCGAAGACGACCATGCGCACGCCGCCGATCGGACGCGGAAGCGTCCATAGCAGAGAACCTGTCTCCAAATCGTAGACTTTCACCTCCCCGCTGCGGTCGCGAAACCGGCCGGCGAAGGCGAGCTTGCGTCCGTTCGGGCTGAACGCAACCCATTCGCTCTGAGCCGCCGCGGCGAAGGTGAACCGCTCCTGCCCTCCCCCACTATTCCACAGGCGCACCCGACCATCGCTGCCGCCGCTCGCCAGACGTCGCCCATCGGGACTGAAGGTCAGAGCATACACCACCTTGCTGTCGCCGCGGAACCGCAGCCCCTCCCCGGACAGGGCCGACTCCCAGAGCCGAATCAGGCCCTCACTCCCCGCGGCCGCCAGTTCGTTATTCGGGCCGAACGCGACGCTGAGAATCCGCTCCGGCAAGCCGTGACGAGCCGACCGCAACATGCCGGTTTCCCCGTCCCACACCTTCACCTCACCCGACTTGTGGCCCTTACCACCCGCGGAGGCCAGCAAGGTGCCGTTGCGGTTGAACGCAAGGCTCATCACCTCGCCCTGGTGGCCGAGGAGTGCCAGCGGTGGTTTTTTTGTGCCGATCCACCAGAGGCGAACCATGCGATCGAGTCCGCCCGACGCGAGCACGTCGCCAGGCCCGAACGCCACGCAGTTCACCGCCTCCCAGTGTCCCCGCAGGGTCGCCACGGGCGGTCGAAGGCCAGCCTGCTTCACGTCGCGGACGTCCCACAGTTTGACGGTGCGATCGCCGCCGCCAGTCGCCAGGAAGCGACCCGACGGGCTGAACGCCACACTGTTGACATGAGCGGTGTGACCGTAGCCGTCGATGCCAGCACACCACGCCGCGGCAACCGGCCCTGCCCCCAGACGCAACGACGGACCCAGAAAACCGACAGCACTCACCCCAGCGAGAGTTGGCACCTTACCAAGAGTCGAGACGAGACGGCCGGTCTCGGCATCCCAGAGCTTCACCGTGCGATCGTGGCTTGCGGTCGCTAACCACTTGCCATCAGGCGAAAAGGCGACTGCGGTGATCGCGTTCGTGTGGCCCTTCAACGTAAACAGCGCCTTGCCGCTCTGCAGATCCCAGACAGTTGCCTCTCCCGGTCGCGACGGTTCGCCCCCCGCGGAGGCCAGGCGCTTCCCGTCGGGCGAATAGGCCACCGCTGTCGCCCGCCCGTTGTGTCCGGGCAGGGTGAAATGACTGCGGCACAGGCCATGCAAGTAGTACCACTCCCAGCCGCGCAGATCGCCCGGCCGGGTCTCATTCGGCCGCCAACGGTCGAGGAGCCGCTCCGCGCGGTTCAGGTCCGCCGCCTCCCAGGCGTGTTTCACTTGCCGCATCTGACTCAGATAAAGCAGATGGCTCATGGCGTCGAGCCGATTCTGGGCCTGCCGATTGGCCCGCTCGGCCTGCTCGCGCAAAGCGCGCTCGGTGGCCGCGGTGTGGCTCTGCAACATGCTGAAGCCGATCAGGCCGCAAACCAGCCCCGCCAGCGCCAGCACCGACACCGCGAGCAGGGCGGCGGCAGCCGGCTTGCGCCGACACCATTTCCAGGCACGCCCCACCCGCCCCAGGCGGCGCGCCGTGATCGGCTCGCCGTCCAGATAGCGACGCAGATCGTCGGCGAATGCCTCGGCGGACGGGTAACGGCGGGCGGCGCTCTTTTCCAGACATTTCAGACAAATTGTCTCCAGATCGCCGTCCACCTTCCCATTCAGCAGCCGCGGCGGCACCGGCTCGGACTCGGTGACCAGGGTGAGCGTCGCCAGCGCCGTCTCGCCCCGGAACGGCGGAATCGCGGTGAGCAGTTCATAGAGGATGGCGCCGAGACTGTAGACGTCGCTCGCCGGTCCGAGGTCGCGACAGGCCGCCGCTTGCTCGGGCGACATGTAACTCGGCGTGCCGATCACGGCGCCGGTGCGTGTCTGACCGGAATCGGTCCGCAGCAGTTTGGCGAGGCCGAAATCGGTAATCTTTGGCTGATCCTCCTCGTCGAGGAGGATGTTCGCGGGCTTGAGGTCGCGGTGGAGAATGCCGTGTTGGTGGGCGTAGTGGACGGCGCGGGCGGTCTTCTCCAGATAGACCGCGGCGCGGCGACCCGGCAGCGGCCCCTGCACGATGCGCTGCGCCAGGCTGCTGCCGCTGACGTACTCCATGCTGAAGTACGGCGAACCGTCGTGGGCGCCGGTCTCGTAAAGGGCCACAATGCCCGAGTGCTGCAGCTGGGCCGCCGCCGCCGCCTCGGTCTCGAAACGGTGGCGGTCGTCATCGTGCGCGAGTTGGCCGCCAAGGATCATCTTCAAGGCCACGACGCGGTTGAGGCGAACGTGCCGCGCCTTGAAAACGACGCCCATGCCGCCGCGGCCAATCTCGCCCAGCAACTCGTAGTCGTCCAGGCGGTCGAGAGGAAAGCTGATGGCGTCTGCGGCGGATCTTGGCTCAACGCCGAGTTCGCTGGTGAGCTGTGGATCGATGGGCGGTTGCGGCCGGTGCGTGGGCGCACCGTGTTCGCGGCGGCCGTCGGTGACGGTCAGCTGATCGCCCGGCGGGCCGGGCTGGGGCGAGGGGCCGGCTCCCTCGGAAAGTGAATCGCTCATCGCTATGCCTCAT
>DASPXY010001596.1:0-3651 GCA_035637055.1 Gemmataceae bacterium
CTTTGGGGCGGCCTACCTGCGTTTCATCCCACGGAACGAAATGGACATCGCTGTGGTCGGTGCCGGCGTGGCGGTGACACTCGACGAGACCAAGACACGCTGCACCGCTGCTCGCATCGCCCTGGCCGCGGTGGCGCCGACGCCGCTGCTCGTGGCTGACGCCGGCGCAGCGCTGGTCGATGGTCCTCTTTCCGATAGCCTGATCGACAAGGCCGCGGCGCTGGCTCAGTCGGCGGCGCGCCCAATCAGCGACATGCGCGGCGACGCGGACTATCGACGCCACCTCGTCGGCGTGCTCGTCAAACGGGCTTTGCGAAGTGCCGTGGGCCGTGCGAGAGGGGAATGACAGCCAGGCCCACGGGTTGCAACCCGTGGGCTTCGCGGATAGAGGGAGTTGATTCGTGAGCAAGAAGATCCACGTCCAGGCGAAGGTCAACGGCGCAGTCACCGACGTGTTGTGCGAACCGCGACAGAGCCTGCTGGAAGTGCTGCGTGATGAGCTGCGCCTGACCGGCACGAAAGAAGGTTGTAATAACGGCAACTGCGGTGCCTGCAACGTCCTGCTCGATGGGCGGCTGGTGAATTCCTGCCTGGTGATGGCTGCCGAGGTCGAGGGCCGCTCCGTCACGACTGTCGAAGGGCTTGCCACCCCGCAGGGCCTGCACCCGTTGCAGCAACGATTTCTCGAACAGGCGGCGCTGCAGTGCGGCATCTGCACGCCGGGCTTCCTCGTGGCCGCCAAGGCGCTGCTCGACCAGAACCCCCGGCCGACCGAGCACCAGGTGCGCCACTTCCTCGCCGGCAACCTGTGCCGCTGCACCGGCTACGACAAGATCGTCCGCGCCGTCCTCGCTGCCGCCGAGACCCCCACCCGCTCCTAACGTCTACCTTTTGGAGTTTTTTGATGGCACAAGACCTGATCCCCCCGCATGGCGGGTTGAGCGAACCCGTTTCCTGCACTGTCCCCGCCGCCGAAATCATGGACTTCCAGGCCCGCACTGCTTCCCTCCAGCGCGTGCCTGTCAGCGACGCCGACCTGTCCAGCCTCTATCGTCTGGGCGACGGCGGCCTCAGTCCGCTCACCGGCTCGATGGACCGCGCCACCTATGACCGCGTTCTCGATGAGGAAATCCTCCTCCATAATGGCAAGGCGTACGCGTGGACCATCCCGATCACCGTCCCCGTGGACAAGACCCTTGCGGGATCGCTCAAGGTGGGGGAGACGGTCGCCCTGGTCAACAGCAAGAACGAGATCGTCGGCAGCCTGACCGTCAGCGACATCTTCCCCTTCGATAAGAAGCGCTACATCAAGGGCGTCTACGGCACCGAACGCACGGACCATCCCGGCGGCCGCATGGTGATGGACGACCCGCGCGACATGTTCCTGGGTGGCACGGTGCGTGTGTTGCCGCAACCGAGGCACCCCGAGTACGGTCAGTTCGTGCTGTCGCCGCGTGAGACGCGCGCGCTGTTCCGGCAGAAAGGTTGGCAACGAGTCGTCGCCTTTCAAACACGTAACCCGCTGCATCGCGCCCATGAGTACGCCCTGGTAGCCGGCGCCGAACGGCTGACACGCGAGGGCCATTTCGCCGGGGCTGTGCTCAATCCACTGGTCGGCGAGACCAAGGGCGACGACGTCGATGCCGCGACGCGCATGCGCACCTACCGCGCCCTGATTGAGAGTAAAGCCCTCGGTCAAGGCGATGTCGATGAGGAGGTGTGGAAGAAGGCGGGGCGCAAGTTCACGGACAACCTGATCCTGCTGGGGCTTGATATCAAGATGTTTTACGGAGGGCCGAAGGAGGCGATCATGCACGCGATCTATCGGCAGAACTTCGGCTTCACCGACATCATCATCGGCCGCAAGCACGCCGACGCGCCGTATGATGACGGCAAGGACATCTGGGACGGCCTGGCGGCGCAGCGCAAGTTCGACGAACTCAAGGGCGAGTTACTCATCAAGCCGGTCAAGGTCGGCTTCGCGGCATTCTACGAGGAGTTGGGCCGCGTGGGACTGGTTGAGGAGTGCGCCCCCAAGGGTTACCACACGGTATCGATCAGCGGTCGCGAGCTGCGCGAGAAATTGCGGGCGGGCGTCCTGCCCGACGCGCGCATCATGCGGCCGGAGACGGCGAAGATCCTCATCGAGTCGATGAAAAGCGGCGAACGGCCGGCGTAAGCCGGCTGGTCCGGCGCAGCAGTGGGCGAATGGGCACTCGACCAGCCGGCTTACGCCGGCCGTTCGCCTGGGGCACCAGCCGGCTTACGCCGGCCGTTCGCCGTGGCGAGCAGCGCTCAATCGAGCCGAACCCGCCGGCCGAAACGCGCGCGCAAGGCCGCCTGTGCCCGGCTCCCGATCGGGTTACTCCTGAGATCCAGGACCGCGATGCCTTCCAGGTTCGGTGAGCCGGCCAGGGCCAGGGCGCCGCGGTCCGCCACTTGATTGTGGCAGAGGTTTAGCCGGCGCAGGCGGGTCAGGTGCGGCGACCGGGCGAGCGCCAATGCTCCAGCGTCGCCCACGCTGTTCTCGACCAGCCCCAGGTGCTCGAGGTTGCTCATGGAAGGCGAACCGGCCAGGGCCTCGGCGCCCGCGTCGCCAGCGCCCACCTCGGCCAGGTTGACCGACAGATCGAGATAGGTCAACTGCGCGAGGTGGGGTGAGCGGGCCAGGGCGATGACGCCCCGGGAATCGATGTTATTGTGGAGCAAGTAGAGCCAGGTCAGATTGTCCAGGGGCGCCTTGGCAAGGGCGCAGGCGCTGGCGTCGCGCAGTTTGCAACTCTGCAGGTTGAGACGGCGAAGATTGCCCAACGGGGCCGCAGCCAAAGCCGCCACTCCCGCACTGCCCAGGTCATTGCCCGCGAGGTTGAGGACACGCATCTGTCCCAGGCGCGGCCATTTCGCCAACCGCTTGGCCTGGAGGAAGCCAAGCCAATCGATACTCAGGTCGAGCGCCTGCAGCGAGGTCAGCCCGTCCCCGGCGACCAGAGCCTCCAGCGTCCCCGCTTCATAGAAACTGGAGCCGAGGTGAAGGCCGCGGAGACCGGCCAGTTTCGGAGAACGACCGAGCCGGACCACATCGGCCTTTCCCAGGCGGAGCCGGCTCAGGTCGAGCACCGCCACATCGGCCAGCAGCGGGGCGTTCAGGAAGCTCCAGGGTTTCTCCCGCAGCCATTCCCAGAGGGACGGCTTGAACGACTCGACCCACATCCCGGCTTCGGTGCCAGCCAATTGCTGTCGCTTGGGGTGGAGGAAGTCTTTCACCGACAGGCCGCCCCCGCCGAGCCCGCTGCCCAGGGCGATCAGGCCGCGATGAAAGACGTTGCGGTTCCGGAAAGCGAACGCGCCCAGCCACGTCTGGGCATGCTGCTCGGACAGGTCCATCATTCTCCGGGTGACGGCGCCCAGCTGGGGCTGGTCGCACAATTCCATCCGTGCGTGCCGGCACTGTAACCGGATGAACGCGCCGCGCTCCGGTTCGCCGTGTGCTTCGAGCCAGTCCGCCAGGGCCAGCCGGGGCGCGTCGTCGTCGAGCGCCTCCTTGCAGGCCCGCAACAGGGCCATGACCTCCGGCCGATCCACGGACCCGCTTCGTTTCCTGCCCATATCGTCTCTCCTCACGGTTTCGCCACGGTCTCGCCCTCAACCACG
>DASPXY010001597.1:0-4754 GCA_035637055.1 Gemmataceae bacterium
TCGCCTACGTGCTGTGGAAGACCCTCGAGCAGTGGCAGCGCCGGGCCGGGCTCGGCCACAGCCCGCGGACCATCTTCGATGAACTCCGCCGCATTCAGAGCACCGACGTCGTCCTGCCCACGGATGATGGCCGCGAGCTCCGCTTGCGGTGCGTCGTGCGCCCGGACGCCGCGCAGGCCGCCCTCCTCGACCGCCTCGGCCTCGACCTCCCGCAGCGTCTCCGCGTGCCGCCGCCCATCGCCCGAACCGCCCAAATGTAGTGGCGACTTTTCGCCTAAGTGCCCGAAACTACGACCCTGACCCCCTCGAACTGCGGAAGTTGGGCTAGGGTAGAACGACAGGACGCGACCGAGGGGCCACGGCTTCACCGCTGTGGCCCTCGGTGTGTCTGGGGGCGACCGCGACCGCTCCGCGGGCAGCGGCTAGCGCTGCGGTAGGATGGCGCCGGATTGAGTCGCCCGAATAGACTTGGCGCGGCTCTCCAGCTTCTCTGCCTCGGCGCCTCGTTCCGTCTTCCGCAGAAGGGCCGCGTAGCTCTCGAGACTCTGGGCAAGCTCCGGAGCTCCTGGCCCCAGAACCTTCTCGCGGATCGTCAGCGACCGCTTGAGGAGCGGCTCCGCCTCGGCGTACTTGCCTTCGGCCTCATAGATCCCCGCCAGGCTAGTGATGGTGCTGGCCACTTGCATGTGCTCCGGTCCGTGCACCTTCTCGAATATGGCGAGAGCCCGCTTGAAGAGGGTCTCGGCCTCGGTATATCTGCCCTGGGCCCCATAGACGGAGCCCAGGTGGGCGAGAGTGGTTGCGACATTGGGATGCTCTAGTCCCTGCACCTTCTCCTGGATCGCCAGGGCCCGTTGGAAAAGCGGCTCCGCCTCGGCGTACCTTCCTTGGGCTTTATAGAACGCGCCGAGATTGTCGAGGCTCACGGCAATGTCCGAATGCTCCGACCCGAGCGCGTCCTGGCGAATCGTCAGGGCTCGCTTCAATAGCCGCTCGGCGTCTGCAACCTTGCCCTCAGAACCGTAGACAACCGCGAGATTGCTGACGGTGGCCGCGACGTGAAGGTGGCTGGATCCGTAGATCCTCTCCAGGATCACCAGTGATCGACCGTAGAAGTCCTCCGCCTGCGCGTAGTGGCCCTGGGAATTGTAGAGCGTCCCCAGGTTATTGAGGCTGGTGGCAACGTCGGGATGCTCTGGGCCGAGGATCTTCTCGCGGATCGCCAGCGACCGCTTGAGGAGCGGCTCGGCCTCGGCACCCCTGCCTTGGACTTGGTAGACCCCGGCCAATCCGGTGAGGCTGTCAGCCACCTGGAGATGCCCAGGCCCCAGCGCCCTTTCCAGGATCGCCAGCGCCCGCTTGTAGAGCGGCTCGGCCTCGGCGTACCTGGCTTGAGCGTAGAGCACGGTCCCGAGGTTGCTGAGACTCACGGCCAGACGTCGATCATCCAGACCGAACTTTTCCGCCTCCTTGACGGCCGTTTTCAGCCATTGTTCCGCCTCGGGGTAGCGCGATTGGGCGAAGGCCCTTGAGGCCGCCGCTATCGCATCCCTCCACTCCATCTCCTGCGCGGACGCCGCGCCCAGTTGGATGGCCAAAGCACCCACTCCAACGAGCGCCGCCCAAGAGTGCCTTGAGTTAGTGAGCCGCGGCTTCACCATCTGACCGACCTCCAATTCTGGCGCGATAATCTCTCAATCCTACGCGTCGCTTATCATACTGCCACAGAGGCAATATCGAATCTAACATGCTGCCTTGACCTGCTTCGGCGGCTAAGCCATCATCAGCGCAGACGAAAGTGGCTTTCTCTCCAGCGTGTGGATTTGGTTTTCGGGAGGCCGACGGTAGATTAATTGGTCTTGCGCCTGAGTGGGGAACTATAGTGGGTATCGTGTTCCTCGGTCCTCGCGCTTCTCGACATGGAAATCATGAGCGGCACGGCTCTTGGTGCCGGCATGCCGCCAGCCGATCCCGCGCCCTTGAGACGATGACTGGCGTCGTCGTTAGCATGAAGCTGGATCGCACGGTGATGCCGCAATAGTGCCGCGACTGCGCCCCGCTCATCTCGGCCGCGCCGTTCTCGCAGTCCTCCTTCTCCTGTTCGGTGTCGCCCTGTGGATCACTCTGCCCCCGGCCGACTCGGCCAGCAGCGTGGTCTTGCCCGAGGTGCGAGAGCGCGTCCTCCGCGAAGGACGCGTTCGCGTCATCGCCGAGATGCGGCTACCCGGCGGCCCGCACGTTCCGGAAGGTCAGCTCGCGGGACCCGCTCTCAGCGCGCAGCGGAGCGACATTGCGGGTGCGCAACGCCAGATCCTGGCGCGACTGGCGGGGCGCAGTCATCGAGTGCTGCACCAGTTCAGTACGGTGCCGCTCGTGGCGCTGGATGTCGGTCCCGATGCCCTCGCCGAGCTGGAGGCCTCGAGCCTCTGGGTCAAACGCGTCGTCGAGGACCGGCTCAACGCGCCGAGTCTCCCACAGAGCGTGCCCCTGATCGGCGCGGATCAGGCGTGGAGCCGAGGCTTCGACGGTACCGGGATGGTCGTCGCCATCGTGGACACCGGCGTGGAGTCGACCCATCCGTTTCTTTCGGGCAAGGTCGTCGAGGAGGCCTGTTACTCGAGCACCGTCGCGGGCCAGAGCACTACGCTATGCCCGAACGGCCAGAGCCAGCAGACCGGGCCGGGCGCAGGCGTGAGCTGCCCGCTGTCCAGCTGCTGGCACGGCACGCACGTGGCGGGCATCGCCGCCGGCAACGGCGCCGGCGCTGGGGTCGCCTTCTCAGGTGTGGCGAAGGGCGCCCAGATCATGGCCGTCCAGGTTTTCTCCCGCTTCAACAGCACTTCGGACTGTGGCGGCTCAGCGCCATGCATCTTGGCCTGGACATCCGACATCATCGCCGGGCTGGAACGGGTCTTCGCCCTTCGTGGTGTCCGGAGCTTCTCCTCGGCAAACCTCAGTCTGGGTGGAGGCTCGTTCACGGCGGCTTGCGACGGAGACCCGGTGAAGCCGATCATCGATAACCTGCGATCTGTAGGTATCGCGACCGCCGTCGCCGCCGGCAACGATGGATTCACGAACGCTCTTGAATCGCCTGGGTGCATCTCGTCCGCGATCAGCGTCGGCGCCACGACGAAAGCGGACGTCGTGGCGTCGTTCTCGAACGTGGCCTCCTTCATGTCCGTCTTTGCTCCTGGCGTATCGATCTACTCCTCGGTAACCGGCGGAGGATTCGGCTACGCCAGCGGGACCTCGATGGCGACCCCGCACGTCACAGGCACGTGGGCCGTTCTCAAGCAGGCGGCGCCGAGCGCCAGCGTGGATCAGATTCTCTCCGCCCTGCAGACGACGGGCTTGCCGGTCAGCGAGACGAGCGGCGGGGTCACGATCACCAAGCCGAGGATCCGCATTGACCAGGCGCTCTCTGTTCTTGTCCCGACAGTCAGCTCGATCGCGCCGAATCAGGCGACGCCGGGGACGGCGGTGTCGGTGACTATCAACGGGTCTGGGTTTGCGGCAGGGGCAAGCCTGAGCGTCGGGGCGGGCATCACCGTGTCGAACCTAACGGTCGCGGCGCCGACACAATTGACGGCGACGCTGACGATAGCCAGCGGTGCGGCTCTGGCGGCTCGGAACGTGACGGTGACGAATCCCGGCGGGGGAAGTGGGACGCTGGCCGGGGGGTTTACGGTGGCGGCGGCGTCCGTCACGGTCAGCTCCGTGGCACCGAATCAGGGGGCAGCGGGCGCGACGGTATCAGTGACGGTTAACGGGTCTGGGTTCATGGCAGGGGCGACGCTGAGCGTCGGGTCGGGTATCACCGTCTCGAGCGTGGTGGTGGGATCCGCGGCGCAACTTACCGCGACGCTGACAATCGCCAGCGGCGCGGCGCTTGGGACCCGGAACGTGACGGTGACCAACTCGGGCGGCGGAAACGGGACACTGACCGGTGGGTTCACCGTGGTGGCCACCGTGGCACCCGCCGCGCCGGCCACACTGGCGCTGGCCTATAACGGCAAGCTGCGCGACCGGGTGGGGCAAAGTGAGACGGCCCTGGGCCCCGACGGGGCGCTGGATGGAACACTGACCGCCACACTGAGCGCGAGCGGAGGGCGGACCGTCACCGGGCTGCGACTGGACAGTAATTACGCCAGTGCCCCGGGAGTGTGGCTCACGAATAGCCCGGGAACCGGACACTGGGTGCTTGGCGTAGCGCCCACGCTGGACGGAGCCATGCTGAACGCGCCCGCGACCATGGCCGTGAACTTCCCCCTCGCCGACGGGGGCAGCTTCGTCGTGTTCGCCGCGGACTATCAGGCCAGCGAGTTCCTGCCGGGCCGGACCCTGACCCTCACGGCCACCTTTGCCGACGGCTCGACAGCCACGACCTCGACCACAGTGGCCGCGGCGGCAGTGACGGTCAGCTCCGTGGCGCCGACGCAAGGGGCGGCGGGCGCGACGGTGCCGGTCACGGTCAACGGGTCGGGGTTTGCGGCCGGAGCGACGTTGAGCGTCGGCGCAGGCATCACGGTGTCGAGTGTGTCCGTCGGGTCGGCGACGCAGCTGACAGCCACGCTGACGATAGCCACCGGCGCCGTGCTCGGAGCGCGGGACGTGACGGTGACGAACTCCGGCGGCGGCAGCGCCACGCTGACCGGTGGCTTCACGGTGGTAAGCGCCGCGCCGGCCACACTGGCGCTGGCCTATAACGGCAAGCTGCGCGACCGGGTGGGGCAAAGTGAGACGGCCCTGGGCCC
>DASPXY010001598.1:0-5236 GCA_035637055.1 Gemmataceae bacterium
TCTATTACAAAACCCCTCCCCCCCAACCCCCTCCCCGCAACGGAGAGGGGGAGGAAGAAGGATCGTGTGTCTTGCTCCCCCTCTCCGTTGCGGGGAGGGGGTTGGGGGGGAGGGGTTTTCGGCCCCCCATTGCCTAAAAAGACCCTCTGCCATGTCCCTGAACTTCACCGAAGACCTGATCCGGCAAATCGCGCCGGACGACGCCTCGCTCAAGGCCGGCCGCAGCGTGCTCAGGGATCTCGCCAAGACCGGTATCTCGGCGGACGACTCCTGGCTGCTCGGCCAGTGCAAGGGCAGCGCCAAGGAACCCTATCAGGTGTCCGTTGACTTCGGCAACCCGGCCGCGCCCATTGGCCGCTGCACCTGCCCCAGCCGCAAATTTCCCTGCAAACACGCTCTCGGCCTGATGCTGCTCTACTTGCAGAAGCCCGACAAATTCGCCCGCACCGAGCCGTCCGCCGACCTGCTCGCCAAGCGCGAAAAGCAAGTCCAGAAAGCCGAGAAAGCTGCGAAGAAGCCCGACAGTCCCGCGGCGCCGCGCAAGGTCAACGTCGCCGCCCTCGCCAAGAAGACCGCCGCCCAGCGTGAGGGCCTCGACCTGCTCGAAAAGCTCGTCACCGATCTCGTCTCGGGCGGCCAGTGGTTCGAGAAGTCGCGCCTCGGCCGCCTCGAAAACCAGTCGAAGCAGATGAGCGATCATTACCTCCCCGGTGCCATGATCATGCTGCGCCGCCTCGTCCTGCTCGGCCGCGACGATGAGGTCACCGACGAGGAGCGCATCGCTCGCGGCTCCGAGTTGATCGGCCGGTTGTGGGCGACCGTGCAGAAAGGCCGCAATTACCTCGACAACAAGCTCGCCGGCGACGAGATCCAGGCCGAGGCCGACGCGGTCATGGAGGAGGTACTCGGCAAGGCGTGGCAACTCGGCGAACTGCGCGAGAAGGGCTATTTCCGCACGAACCTGGAACTGCTCGAGCTGGCCTGGGAGCGCTACGACGACGAGGCCCGGCAGGAGCGCGTCGAGATCAGCCATATTATCGACCTGAAAGAGGGCAAGATCGTGCAGGCGATCACCTATCGGCCCTACAAGGCGATGAATCAGCGCGTGCAGGCCAGTTATCAGCAGCCGGTGGAGGTCAGCGAGGCGGCCGTCTATCCCGGCTTTTACAACCGCCGCGTTCGCTGGGAGCCCGCCGCCGAGAAACTGCAGCCGCTGACGCCAGCCGTACTCAAGCAAGCCTACAGTTTCGCGGCCCCGGAGTTCGAGCCGGTGCTGGCGGAGTTTCGCAAGCAGCTCAAGCATCCGCTGGCGCCGCGCGACATGGTCGTACTGTTGCGCACCAAAGCGATCGGCAAGGTCGGCGAGCAGGTTGTCGTCGAGGACGGGAAAGGCAGCCGCATCGCCGCCGCCAATCGTCAACCCGGCGATTACCACGTCGCCAACCTCGTGCGCGCCGCCGGTGAGCTGCGCAAACAGCCTGCGTTGCTGGCTCGCCTGTTCGTGCAGCCGCTGAACAACACCATCGTCGCGCAACCGTTGGCCCTGTACACAGCCGAGAAACACCTCCGGGTGGGAATCTGATCATGCCACGAGAACAACTGCAACTGCTCGCCGCGGACGTGGACCGCCTGCTGGCGGCGGGCGCCGCCGTCGCCGCCGGCGACGAAGGGCTTCGCCGGCGTGGCAAGGCGCTGCGTGAATTCGGTCAAAAAGTACCCGTCTTGGTGCAGATCACCGACGCCGTCGATCGTGCGGTGAATGCCCCACCGAAACAGGTAACGCCCGCCCTGCTCGACCTGCTGCTGATCGTGCGGCAGGTACGGGGCAGCCTTGCCGCCGCAGGGGCTTCGGGAGATGTCACGCCTGTCGAGGCCAGCGGTCCGTGGGCCAGCCCGGCGCCGCTGCGCGACGTCGAAGAGTGGCTCGACACCCTCAACCGCTCAGGACAGCAGCGCGTCAAGCTTTTGAAACAAGCCGTCGCCCGCCCGGACTTCATCGACGTGCGCCTGGTCGATCCCCTGCTCAAAGCGCTGGGCAGTACGCACAGAACGCTGGCTCACACCGTCGCGGCAAAAGCGCTGCCGGCGTTCGGCAAGGCGGTCCTGCCGGAACTGGAGCGCGGTCTCGATCTGCCGAAGGGCAAGGCGGCCGATGCTCGCCGGCTCCTGGCCATTTGCGTCCTCGACGCGAAGAAAGGGGCCGCCCTGTGCCGTCAGGCGCTCGCCGAGGGCAGCGCGCCGGTCAAGGTGCAGGGACTGCGCAACTTGTCGCGGATCGCCCCGAGTGAAACCGAAGACGCGGCGCTGGCGCTGTTGCAAGCGAAAGACTCCGAAGCGGTCCACGCGGCTGCCTACTACGCCCTGGCGACGGCCAGGAGCGACGCGGCCCTGGAGGCGCTGCTGGGCGGCCTCCTGCAACCGACCAAATGGAGGTACTGGCACCTGACCCACACGAGTTTGCGGAAACTGGCCCATCCGAAGACTACGGCGCGGCTCCTGGAGGAGTTGGCAAAGTTCCTGGAGCGAGTGAAGGAGTTGAGCGCGAAGAAGGGCAACAAGAAAGCCCCCGCTGCCAAGGGCAAAGGGCAGAGCAAGACCGCCCAGGCCAAGGCCGCGCAGAAGGAGGCGCGACTCCTGGACGAGACCATCAACGCGACTTGCCGCCTCATCGCTTTGCTGGGGGCGCGCCGCGACAAGACCGCAATGCCAACTTTGACAGCATTACTCCAACACTCGACCCCGAATATCCGCGGCGCAGCGGCGGAAGCCCTGATTACGTTGCGTGAGCAGGCCGGACTGGAGACGGTCGCGACGCTCGGGGAGGACAAATTGCTCTGGCACTGCGCCATCCGAGCCGCCTGGGCGTTACCAGCGAAGGAGCGGTTCGACTGGCTGGCCCCGGCTCTGGCGACCCTGTCGGCCGCCAAGCCGGCTCAGCGTTCGCGCGGGGACACTGTGCTCGGGTTCTTCCACGAGCAGTTCTGGCGCCTTGGCGCGGAAGGCGATCTCGACGAGGCAGAGGACGAGGACGAGGACGAAGACGACAGCGAAGTGGATGAAGACGAAGCAGAGGACTTGTGGGAGGAGGAGGACTTGGTGGTGAACGTGATTCCCGACTGGGATCCGCGCTGGGTGCCGGCGCTGCGCAAGCATCTGAACGGCCCGAGCCGCAACAGCGTTGCGGTCGCCCTCACTGTGCTGGAACGCGCGAAGTTCGCACCGGAGTTGTTGCGTCTGCTCGTCCCGTCGGCGACGAAGGGTGAGATTGGCGTCATGCAAGCCCTTGGCTGGCTGGGCGTCAAGGAAGCGGTCAAGCCGCTCCTCGGTCTGCTCTCGGTGCGCACGGCCAATCATTACTGGGTCGTCGATGCGCTGGAGCGTCTCGGCGATCCCAGTATCATGCCGCAACTGCAGGCCCTCCTCAACAAGGCCAAGGACAGTTGGAAGAAGAGGCAGCTCGAAGATCTGATCGAGCATCTGGAGAAGCAGGCATAAAAGGTACTAACAGTTTGGCGAGCCGGGAGCGTGAGCGCTCAAGTTCCCCCACATTTCGTATTCTAGGGAGGAGGCGTAAGGTGTTCGTGGCTCAGGGTTTGGCAGGGAGGTGGCGGATGGATCTGGCCGGGCAGGACGGCGTCAGTTTCGGGCAGTTGCCTTTCGGCACGGCCAGCCTGGGGATGCCCGGCGTACGACGCGGCTGGTCACGGTCGCCGACCAACTCCTCCGCCACCCTCAGGGCACCTTCCCCCAGAAGCTCCCCAACCCTTAGAGGCTCTGCCAAAACCTCCTGAAACCCTGGGAAAAGAGGCCAGATCCGGGGTTTTGGCAGAGCCTCTTACGACCTCGACGCCTTCTACCGTCTCGTCGGGGGTGAGGACGTTACGCACGCGGCGGTCCTGGCCCCCCACTGCCAGTTCACCCATCGGCGCCTGGCCGCGCACGATGGCGTTACCCTGCTGCTAATGTGGCGGTCAGCAACGAGGCAGAGGCTTGGGAGCGGGCGGACTGGTACAGTTGCCGGGCCGTGGTGGAGGAGTACCACAAGTGCCAGAAGACCGGCTGCGACATCGAGAAGATGCAGTTCGAGTATGCCGACCGCCTGCAGCCAGCCATTGCCCTGGTCAGCGTGGTGGCGCTGACGGTGTTGCAACTGCGCGACTGGGCTCGGCAGCCCGAGCAGAAGGAGCTACCGGCGACGACATGGGTACCGCCGTTGTGGGTACGGCTGCTGGCGCAGTGGCGGTACGGTCAGGGCCGCACGGACTTGGCGGTGGAGAAGTTCGTGTTGGCGCTGGGGCGGTTGGGCGGTCACCAGAACCGCCCCAGCGATGGCTTACCAGGCTGGCAAACCTTGTGGCGGGGCTGGATACAACTCCAGACCATGCTGCAAGGTGTGCTACTCCTCAACTCCGAAATTTGTGGGGAATTTGAGCGCTCACGCTCCCGGCTCGCCAAACAAGTTACAGCCTCTTACCGCTTCTTGGGAGCCGGCAGTTCTGGGCGAGGGGTTGCGTCCCAGACATTGACGGCTCCGTCCTCCGAGGTAGTGAATCAGGCGGCGGCCGTCGCGCGTGAACGCCACATCGGTGACGGTGCTCCTGTGCCCCCTCAAAGTAAGGACTTCGTACCCCGTTTGCGTGTCCCAGAGCTTGACGGTCAGATCGGCCGACGCGCTGGCCAGGCGCCGGCCGTCGGGGCTGTAGGCCACGCTCCACACCGGAGCGGCGTGTCCCCCCTTCAAGGTGCGGAGGAGCTGGCCGGTCTGGGCGTCCCAGATCTTCACGGTCTTTCCCCTGGAGCAAGGCGTTGCCAGGCACTGGCCGTCCGGACTGAAGGCTACGTTATTGTGCAGATCGACCTTTAGGGGGAGAGTGAAGGCCAACTGGCCGGTCTGCACGTCCCAGACGCGCACCCCGCCGTTGCCCCTGACAATGCAGCCCAGCAAGAGCTGGCCGTCCGGGCTAAAAGCCAACCCCGAAACCGGGCTGCCGCCTGCTGCCAGGGTGAGGGCCAACTGGCCGGTGCGCGCGTCCCAGACCTTCACTGTTTTGTCTGCCGCTGCGCTGGCCAGGTGGTTTCCGTTGGGGCTATAGGCCAGGGCTCCGATGTGCTCGGTGTGTCCCTGAAGGGAGCGCAGCTCCCGGCCGGTGCGCGCGTCCCAGATCTTCACCGTCTTGTCGCTACTGGCACTGGCCAGGCACGTGCCGTCGGGGCTGTAGGCCAGGCAGTGGACTCC
>DASPXY010001599.1:0-17814 GCA_035637055.1 Gemmataceae bacterium
TTCCACCCGGCCGCCATCACGCTCGTCGCTGATTGCCATACGAATATCCATGATACCCGCCGCCGAAGACTTAGCAGGAAATGTGGAGCGCGGCGCGCAGCCCTGCGCAGGGCTGCGCATAGTGACTATACTGTCGGCAACGATCGCAGCAACAAGGAGGCACCATGCAGGACAATCCGTTGCGCGCCGCCTACGAGGAAGCCGACATCACGCCACCACTCGGCGGCTCGATGCCGGGCTATTTCCGTGACCGCCAGGCCATCGGCACGCTCGATCCGCTCCGATCAAAGGTCCTCTATCTCTCACAAGGGAAGGAGAGTGTCGCCCTGGTCGCCTGCGACCTGATCGGTGTACCCGGCCCGCTCATCGGCCGCATCCGCAAGGCCGTCGCCGCACGCATGAAGACGCCGCCGCGCCATTTCTGGATCCACGGCACCCACACGCACACCGGCGGCATGGTGCCGCGCGCCGGCACCTTCACCTCCGACGCGGAAACCATCTACCCCGACTTCTACGCCGGCCGCGTCGATGAGAAGTGGGTCGGGCAGTTCGTCGAGCGCACCGCCGCCGCCATCGCCCGCGCCGCCGAACGCGCTGCCGAGGAGAAGCGCGTCACCCTCCACGAAGGCCGCGAGGCGACCGTCGCCCATTATCGCCGCTACGTCATGAAGGACGGCTCCGTACGTACCAATCCCGGTCGCAACAATCCGAATGTCGTCCGCCCTGCCGGCGCGATCGACGCGCGGGTCCACACGCTGCAGTTCACAACAAATCGCATCCTCATGGTGATGTATGGCCTGCATCCCGACTGCGTCAGCGGTACGCGCTACTCCGCCGACTATCCGTACCATCTAACCGAGGTGCTACGCCATGCCCTCGGGGCGTCGTGGCGCGTGATCTTCTTCAACGCCTGCTGCGGCAATATCAACCATATCAACGTCCGCGACGCCAAGCAGCGCAGCGGACCGCAGGAATCGCGCCGCATCGGCCAGGCGCTGGCCGTCGCGGTGCTGGATTCGCTCAAGAAGGGCCGGCCGCTCGATGCCCGGCTTACCGCGCAAACACGCGAATTGACCTGCCGCCTGCGCCGGCCGCGGCCGGAGGATGTCAAACTCGCGGAGGAATTGCTGCGCAACCCGAAGGCGCCCGGCAAGAATCCGTTCGGCTTCAATGAGTTATACGCCCCGGCGGCGCTCGTGCTGGCGCGGACGAAGGATCGCGAGCACCGGGCGGAGATTGCGGCGCTGCGGTTGGGGTCGTTCGGCCTGGCGGCGATGCCCGGCGAGAGCTTCGTCGAGTTGGGCCGCGAGGTCGAGGAAGCATCGGGGTTGCGGCCGACGCGCACCATCGGGCTAACCAATGGGGCGCTGGGCTACATCCCGACGCGGCGCGGCTTCGTCGAGGGCGGCTACGAGGCGGGCTATCGCAGCGCTCGCTACGAGCCAGACACCGGCCACCGCTGGGCTGCGGCCGCGGCGGAGATGTTGAAAAGCATGGCGCGCTGAGTCTGTGCGAGAACCCCTCCCCGCAACGGAGAGGGGGAGCAAGCCTAACGGCGTCTCTTCTTCTCCCCCTCTCCGTTGCGGGGAGGGGGTTGGGGGGAGGGGTTCTCGTGAGGCGCTGACGCCGCGTGGGAACGAGCAAGCAGGAGAATTTACCATGATTACCACTAGCCGTCACGAACACACGAAACTTGCCCTCTTGCTGTCCCTGCTCGCGCTGCTGCTGTTCGCTTCCTGGCTCGGCGGGGCGAAACAGCCGGCGCCGAAACCGCGTGAAATCCGCAGCCCGCTCACGCCGAAGCAGGCCCTCGCTGAGTTTCGCCTCGCCCCTGGCCTGCGCATCGAACTCGTCGCCTGCGAACCACAGATCGAAAGCCCCGTCGCGATGGCCTTCGACGAGGACGGCCGGCTCTGGGTCGTCGAGATGCGCGACTACCCCAACGGTCCGCCGCCGGGCAAACCGCCGCAGGGACGCATTCGCATCCTCGAAGACCGCGACGGCGACGGCTTCTACGAGCACAGCACCGTTTTCGCCGACGGGTTGCTGTTCGCCAACGGCCTGATGCCCTGGAAGGGCGGCGTGATCGTGACCGCGGCGCCGCACATCGTCTACCTGAAGGATACCAAGGGCAGCGGCAAGGCGGACAAACGCGAGGTACTTTATGAGGGATTCGCCGCCCAGAACCCGCAGCTGCGCGTCAGCCATCCGATCCTCGGCGTCGATAACTGGGTCTACGTCGCCAACGGGCTGCGCGGCGGGCAGGCGAAGCGTGCCGGCCAGGCGGACGCCAAGCCGATCAACCTCAGCGGCATGGATTTTCGCTTCGACCTGATCCGCGACCGCGCCGAGGCGATCTCCGGCCTGGGGCAGTTCGGCAACACCTTCGACGACTGGGGCCGGCGCTTCGTCTGCGATAACCGCCACCATCTACGTCACATCGTCATCGACAATCGCTATCTCAAGCGTAACCCTTACCTCGCGGCGCCGGCCGTCGTCGAGGATATTTCGGTGCTGGAGGACGGGCCGCTCAGCTCGGGCGGCAAGGTCTATCCGATCAGCAAGAACTGGACGACTTCGTCGCTACACGTCGGCCGTTTCACCGCGGCCTGCGGGGTGCTGATCTACCGCGGCGACCTACTGCCGAAGGCATTTCACGGCTCCGCGTTCACCTGCGAGCCGACCGGCAATCTCGTCCATCAGGAGGTGCTGAGGCAGCACGGCGCCACCTTTCGCTCGGAGCCGCCGCGGAAAGGCGTCGAGTTCCTGGCCAGTCCGGACGACTGGTTCCGGCCCGTGTTCCTGACACACGGCCCCGACGGTGCCCTGTACGTCGTCGATATGTACCGCGCAGTGATCGAGCATCCCGAATTCATGCCGCCGGAGTTGAAGAATCGGCCGGACCTGACGCTCGGCAAGGATCGCGGCCGCATCTGGCGCATCGTGCCTGAGAAGCATCAGACGAAGCCAATCCGCCCGTCGCTCAGCAAGGCCACGACCGCGGAACTCGTCGGCTTGTTGGAGCATCCGGAGGGATGGTGGCGCACGACTGCCCAGCGTCTGCTGCTGCAGCGGCAGGATCGCGCTGCCGTCGAGCCGCTGCGGAAACTGACGCTGTCTTCGGCGCAACCGCTCGCGCGCCTGCATGCGGCCTGGCTGCTGGAAAGGCTGGGTGGTCTGGATGAAACGCTGCTCCTCGCTCTCCTGCAGGATCCGCATCCACGCCAGCGCGAGCATGGCGTCCGGCTGGCCGAACCCTGGATCGGCAAGGACGTGGCCCTCCGCAAAGGCGTCTTTCGGCTGGCTCGCGACGCCGATCCCCAGGTTCGTTTCCAGGTCGGGCTGAGCCTCGGGGAGTGGGACAACGACCAGATCGTGCCGGGCCTCGCGGCGGTCGCCCTGCTTGGTGCTGAGGATCGCTGGACACGGCTCGCGGTCGCCTCCGCCGTCCCGAACCGCGCCGGCGACCTGCTTCGCGCGACGCTCCCGCCCGTCGGCGGTCCGCGGCCGGAGATTACCCCCGGCCGATTCCTGCTGCTGCAGGAGTTGGCCGCTCTCGTCGGAGCGCGTCGTGATCAGAACGAAGTGGTCGGTGTGTTGCAGGTGTTGCAGCGACTCCGGCTCCAGGATCAGGCACGCTGGCAACTGGCGGGACTGAATGGTCTGGCAGAAGGTATGGGCCGGCGCGGCACGCAGCTCGCGGCGTTCCTCAAGGCCCTGCCCGCGGACCGCCGGCCGATCGCTGAACAGACGGAGGCGCTGCTCGCCCGCGCCGCCAAGTTGACCAGGGATGCCGCCTTGCCGCTGGAGGATCGCCTCGCCGCCGTGCGCCTGCTGGCACACACGCCCTGGGAAATCGCCGGCCCGGCGCTGAAGGAACTGCTCGCGCCCGACCATGCCCAGGAAATCCGCCTCGCGGCGGTGCGTGCTTTGGCCGCCCAGCCGCGCCCGGAAGTGGCGGGCGAACTCCTCAAATCGTGGCGTGCCTACACCCCGGCTCTGCGCCGCGAGGTCACTGAGGCACTGCTGCGCCAGCCCGACCGCATCCGCACGCTGCTCAAGGAGGTCGAGGCCGGCCGCGTCAGGCCGGGCGACATCGACGCGCTGCGCACGCGGCAGCTCGTCAATCACAGCAATACGGAGATTCGCGAGCGCTCACGGACATTGTTGCGCGACAACCTGCCCGCCGACCGCAAGAAGGTGCTCGCGGACTACAGGCCCGCGCTGACGCTCAAGGGCGATCCACAGCGCGGCCGCGAAGTGTTTCGCAAGAACTGCGCCACCTGTCACAAGGTCGCCGACATCGGCGTGGACGTCGGCCCCGACATCGCCGACACGCGCACCAAGACACTCGACGCCCTGCTCGTGGACATCCTCAACCCCAACCAGGCCATCGACAGCAATTACGTCAACTATCTGATCGTCACAAAGAACGGCAAGACGCTCACCGGCCTGATTGCAACGGAGACGGCCGGCAGCGTCACGTTGCGCCGTGCCGAGAACCAGACCGAGACCGTGCTGCGACAGGACATCGAGTCGATCCAGTCAACCGGCGTGTCGCTGATGCCGGAAGGACTGGAAAAGACTATTACGATCCAGGAAATGGCCGATTTGCTGCATTTCCTCAAGAACTGGCGCTACCTCGACGGCTCGGTGCCATTGAAGTGATTCGTGGCGGCCCCCAGTAGCGTTCCTCGACCTGCCAGTCCGCGACATCGTCCGCCGTGCCCAGCGCTCGCAGTTGTCGCCGATGCCGCAGCAAGGCCGGCACCTCGGCGAGCAATCGCAAGCGGCCGCACAGGAACGGCGCTAACGTCCCCTCGCGCCAGCGGCGCCAGGCTTTCGCCGCCAGAACCGCCAGGTGACGCGGCAGAGCCCGCGCCAGCGCCCGGCCCGGAATGTTACGCCAGAACACGCGCTCTTCATTGCACGACTGCTGTTCGACCAGGCGCCGCCGCGGCCGACTGCCGTATGAGGCGGAAACACGATGCAGCACGCGCGCCGCCGGTTCGTACACCGCCCGATACCCCGCTCGCTGCAGCCGAAACGCAACGTCCACGTCCTCGAAATACGCCCCGAAGGTCTCCGGAAAGTCGCCGACTTGCAGGAGCGCCTTTCGTCGATAAAACGCGCTGGAACCGCTCGCCCCGAACACCGCGCGCGGCTGCAAATACTCGTCGCTGAGCCGCTCGCCGTGCCCGCGTTTGGTGGCGACGCCGCCCAGGTAATAGCGGTCGCCGGCGCTGTCCACGCGCTCCCCGTCGGGCCAGTACAGCACCAGCGGAGCAACGGCCGCAACCGACTCATCCGCGAAATGCGCCAGCGCCGCCTCCGCCCAGCCTGCGGTCACCTCGGTGTCGTCGTTCAGCAGCTCGACGACGGCCCCCGCGGCGGCGCGGAGGCCAGCGTTGACAGCGGCGCAAAACCCGCCCCGCCGCAGCTGACGCAGGCTCCGCACGCCGAACTCGGCCGCAACGGCGCTGACCGCCTCTGCGGGTGAGGCATCATCGACGACCAGCACCTCAGCTCCCGCCGGCGCGTAGCGCGTGACGCTCGCCAGGCACAGCCGCAACAGGTCCATGCGGTCATGGCTGGGGATCACGATCGACAGCGCGGTCACGGCTGGCTCTCCTCGGCGCGCAGGATACAGGCCAGACGCTGCTGTGCCTGCCGTTGTTGTCCGTTCGCAATCTCGACCGCCAGGCTCCCGAGTTCGCGAAACATCTCCGCCTCTCGCCGCTGCCCGCGGCACCACGCCCACAACCGGCGCCCCCACGCCTCCAGGCGAACCACGCCCGCCAGCATCCGTAGTTGCCAGGCGGGCCAGTAGCGCGCGGCGTAGGTCAGCAGCGAATGCCGTGTGATCAGCCGCAGCAAGGGGGTGACGCTGCGCCCGTGCAGTGGGTCGCTGTGGACCACACGCAAGCGCGGTTCGTACCAGACCGACCAGCCGCGGTCGCGAGCGCGGCGACACAGATCAACGTCCTCGTAGTAGAGGAAAAAACTCCGGTCGAGCCCGCCCAGGTCGCGCAGGCACTCACGCCGGATCAGCAGACAGCAGCCGGTCACCCACGGCACCTGACAGCGCTGCCGCCCGCGCACGATTTGATATTTGCGCCGAGAGCGCGGCAGCGCCAGCCCCGCCAGCGTCCCCGCGAGCGTCGGGAACGGCCCCGAAGAGAGTTGCCGGCTACCATCGAAGTTGCGCAGTTGAAACCCGACGATGCCCGCCCGCGGCTCGCCGGCGGTCAACTCGTCCGCGACGGCCAGAGCGCCTTCGAGGAAGCCCTCGGGGACAGTCACGTCCGGATTGAGCAACAGGAACCAGTCGCCGCGACTGAGACGGCACCCCTCGTTGACGGCGCGAGCGAAGCCACGGTTGCGGCCCCAGCGGCGCAGCGATACCCCCGACCGTCGCCGCAGCTGGCTCAGCACCCGATGGGGCGGCGAATGATTGTCAACGACGACCACCTCCGTCGCGCCGCGCCGGGCCGGCGCCGTCGCGAGCAGTTGCCCGACGAGCCGTGCTGTGTTCTCCCACTGGCGATAGTTGACGATCACCACCGACAGACGCGGGACAGTGCTGGGTGCGGGTCGCGGTGGCCGGGACCGTGGGGGAGAGATCGCGCGATCAAGGAGAGCAGATACAGCCATGCGGGCTCCTTCCCGGGCAGGCGGCGATTCGGAGTGGCAAGTAAGTATAGACCGGACAGCGGCGCCGATGCAATGCCGGTCGGCGAGCGCATTTTCCCGCGACTGGATATCTGGAGCGCGGGCGTCCCGCCCGCAGTGGAGAGGAACGCGATGCGGGCGGGACGCCCGCGCTCCACACTCGGTGCATCTGCTGACCCGGCATGGGGTGGCGGGTGCCCCTCGCGATTTTGGCAACTCCAGGCGAACGGCCGGCGTAAGCCGGCTGGTGCTGGCCCTACCAGTACCAGCCGGCTTACGCCCCCCGCTCGCCAAAAGCGGGGGCCGCACTCCGGGGTGGCGATCCTGGTTGACATGCGCCGACAATTTCACTAGCATGCCGCCCGTCTCAACAGAGCGCGTGGTCTGGAACACGCCGCTCGGCAGGGACACCTGGAGATGCCTCCCCATCCGGCCACGTCACAGGTGACGTAGCTGGAGCCTGTTCCCCTCGACCGCCCCCTACGACCCAGTTGGGGCAGAAAGGACTCCGTCCCATGCGCCATCTCAGCGCCCGTAAGTGCGCCCTCGCCCTTGGTCTCTGTCTGCTGGCTGGCGGCCAGGCCCGGGCAGATGCCGTCCCGTGGTACTACAGTTCGATGCCCATCCCGAGCGTCATTAAGTCCGACATTCCGGGCATGGGCCAGATCAATCTGACCGGCGTTAACTCCGGCCAGGTCACGGGTTCGTCGTCCATCGTCCTCGCCAACCTGCAGACGGCCAGTAACGCCGACCCGTCCAATCCCGCGACGTTCACCAACGCGGGCTACCAGTTGGCCGTGACCATCGTCGACGGCAAGACCAACACCCCCGGCACGGTGTTCTTCACCGGCCAGATCAACGGTGTGCTGTCCAGCGGCAATGCGCTGATCCTCAATAACTTCACTGGGTCCACCACCCAGTCGCAGACGATCGGCGGTCACCAGTACTCGGTGACCATTGGCCCGTTCGCGCCGCCCGGCCTGCCTGGCGTCGGCAACGGCAGCATCAGCGCCCTGGCCACCGTGACCGTCCAGGAGGCCCCGGAGCCTTCGACCCTGGCTCTGTCCGGCCTGGGGCTGTCGCTGCTGGGTGCCCGTTGGTTGCGCCGCCGTCGTGCCGCCCGCGCCCGGAAGTAACCACGGTTTGCTCTCCGTTGCGAGTTCTGTCGCCCGCCTGCCTCACCTGGGGGCAGGCGGGCCATTCGCATTCCTCCTCCCTCCCGATCGCTCCCCGCCGTGGGGTGTCCAGAGGCGCACTTGCGTGACCGTGACGCATCCTCTAGCCTAACGATATCCTCGCTCACGCTCCCCCGACTCTGGACGGCCTTGTTCCGTCCTGTTCTCCGGACGCAGAGGGGTCGCTTGTGGTGGCAAATTCCGAGAGGCAACCGGCTGCGGCACTGCGCGTGTTGGTGGTGGAGGATGACGCTGACACGGCTCGGACCTGGGTGTGGCTGCTGGAGGCGATGGGCCATCAGGTCGAAGTGGCGCGCGATGGGCCGGCAGCCCTGCAGGCGGCGGAGGCCAACCGCCCCGATGCGGTGCTCCTGGACCTCGGCCTCCCCGGCCTGAGCGGCTACGAGGTGGCGCAACAGTTGCGACAACAACAGACCGGCGCGGCCCGGCCGCTGATCATTGCCGTCACCGGCCTTGGGGAATACACGCAGCGATTGCGCTCTTATGAGGTCGGCATTGACCTTCATCTCGTGAAGCCGGTCAATCCCGAGGAGTTGAAGGGCTTTCTCAATCGCTACCAGAACGCCTACCATCCCGGCAGGTGAAGGGACTGTTTAGAGCGCTTTGGGTGCGGGTGTAACGAGCGGCGGGGTTTATCCCCGCCGTCCAGACGGCGGGGATAAACCCCGCCGCTCGTCGCCCCACGACAGCGAACCAAGTTGGAGTTTCCGCCGGCCGAGCTACTTACCTCCAGAGTAGCGTTCACCGGGGCTACCTCGGTGTACGCGCTCTTCATCGGGCGGGCAACGCAAGCCATCCGCGGCGTAACGCCGCAGCAACCGCTACCTCCACGCCGGCGGAAACTCCAACGCGAATTGTAACCGTCTCAAGGTGTCCACGCCAGCGCCCGAATCTCGCCGAACTCGCGCGCCAGCTTCTCCCACGACGCCCCGCTGTCCGTCGAGCGGTACAGCTCGCCGCTGACGCTGCTGGCATAGATCAGGTCGGGATCCGCCTCGTGGACCGCGAAGTTCCAGAGGGTGCTGTTCGCTCGCCCCGGCATGCGGGCCGCCTCCCACGTATCGCCGGCGTCGGTCGAGCGCACCACGCTCCCGGCGTCGCCCGGCGGTCCGCTGCCGTTGCCCAGCAGGATCACGTCCTGCCGGCCGATCGGTTGTGCCAGGGCGCGACAGTACGACCACGGCAGCGAGCGGCCCACCTGCAGCGGCTTCCAGGTCGCGCCGTCGTCGGTGCTCAGGTTCATGTCGTTGTTCGTCGCGGCGAGCAGACGCTTCGGCCGGCACCTGTTCAGAACGATGGCGAGCGCATGGATGTCGAGCGAACTGAGGCCCTGTCCGAGCGCCTGCCAGGTGCGGCCGCCGTCGCGGCTGCGCCGGATGCCGTCGATCTCCACGCCGGCCCACACCCCGGCGGGGTTTTCGGGATCGGCGACCAGGGTAGTGACGCGCGTGTTCATGATCCGCGGACAGTGCTGGACCATCGTTGCGGTTGCCTCGGTCCAGGTGCGGCCGGCGTCCTCCGAGCGGAACAGCCGCGCCGGACAGGTGCCCGCGAGAATCACGTCGGGATTGCTTGGTAGCAGCAGGAGCGACCAGATTTGCAGGCCGTCGAGCGGTGATTCGACACGCGACCAATTGCTGGCCCCGTCTTCACTCCGGAAGAGGCCCTGTTCGCTGCCGAGATACAGGATGCGTGGGTGGTGAGGATGCACGACCAGGGCGCGGACGTGGCACTCGACAAACATGCCGTCGCTGGCGCGGGTGAAGCTGGCGCCGTTGTCGGTGCTGCGCCACAGGCCCTCGCCGATCGTGCCGACATAGACGCGGTGGGAGAGCATTGTCGCAACCTCGCTGTGGCGAGCGGCGCGGCGTAAGCCCGCCGGTAGCGAACCCGTTCCCCACCGGCGGGCTGACGCCGCGCCGCTCGCCGTTACGGTTTGCCTTCGCGCTGGCAGGGCAGGTCGCTCAGGCTCTCGCAGCGCGGCGGCAGCTCGGCCTCCTCGACGACCAGCACCGGAAAGCCGTCCTTGATCTTGAACTTCAGGGCGCAGCGTTCGCAAACCAGATGATCCTCTTCGAGCCGCAGACGGGTGCGGCTCGGGTTCATCGGGCAGCGAAGGATCTCGAGCAATTCCGGACTGATCATCGTCAAGGCCCCACGCTTGAGCGGTCTGGCAGCAAAGGTCAGGTTGTGGCTATGAGATCAGCGCGCGCACGTTCCACAACAGCAGGATGTAATTGATCAGGAAGGCCACCATGACGCCGTCGATGGCCACCTGGACGAGCGTCGAAGCCCACAGGATGCCCATGGAAAGGCCCGCAGAACTCGCCAAGACGTACACGAGGATGTTCCCGACCAGGAAGACCCCAGCGTAGACGATCGCCAGCGTCATTGCCCCCATCGGATTGGCGTAGCGGGATCTTTTCCTCGCCTGGAGCACGGCCTGCAAGTAAAGCGGGAACAGAATAATGCTCGCGCAGAAAAGGAGTTGCGACAGCAGCATCATGATCCACTGGCCCGTCATGCTCCCGCCATCAAACGGGTTCGGTGCCATCGCGAACCGGGCAATGAGCCACATGATCACGTAGACACCTGTAACAGAGGCCGTCGTGATCGCCAGTGGCATCGTCCCCCCTTTGTTCGGGCCCAGGATGCACATGATGTAGCCAGGGATTGTGCCAAGCACCACGAGCGCAAAGATCAACTCTCCAATTCGGTGGATGTTACCGCCGGTCATGAAGAGATTGCTCCGGGCTGCCAGCCCAATCGTTCCGAGAAGGTCGCCAAGGATCGTCACGGCGTGGGCCCCCGCCACGACACAGAAGGCAATGAACACGATCAGCAGCCCGATACTCACCATGCCCCAGGCGGATTTCGGCTTCCTGACGTACGGCTCGTCCCCTCCGTCGTCGTAATCGTCGTCCCGGCCGCCACGCCGCGGCGGCGGTGCGTACTCCGGCTCGTCGTCCACCGCCTCCGCGCGCATCGGCCCTGCTGCTCGCGGCGGCGGCCGCGTCGTTACCTTCTGAGGCGGCGGCACCTCGTCGGGGATCGACGACTCGAACGGGATGGTCAGCGCCGTGCCGCACTTGGGACACTTGCCGCGCTTGCCCGCCTTGTCGGCAGCGACCCGCAAAATCTGATTGCACGAATAACACTGAAAATTGATGGTTGCCATAACTCCAAACCCATCGCGGTTGTGATGACTGCATCCCCGATGCGCACGGCCTGACGGCTGCGATCCACGCCGGTCAGAAGCGGTCGAGAACCCCTCCCCCACCCCCTCCCCTACAAGGAGAGGGGGAGAAGAAAAGATGTCTGGCTTGCTCCCCCTCTCCTTGTAGGGGAGGGGGTGGGGGGAGGGGTTTTCACTTCGCCGCTCAATCTTCCTCGTCCTCGTCCTCGTCACGAAGCGGTTGTTTCTTTTTAGGACGTTCTTCCTCTTCTTCGTCCTCGTCCTCTTCTTCCTCCTCGGCCGGCTTGTTCTTGCCGATCTCCGACAGGTCGATTTCCTTGTCGATCAGGGCCGGCACCTGCGCGAACACCCTCGCGAACCAGATCAGCTGCCCGATGAAGAAACTCGCCCCAAGAACATACAGCACGCGCAACAGCCACACCAGAACGTCCGAGGTGCCCGCCATGCTACACATGAGGTAGGACAGGTGGATGAACACCGTCCCCAGTCCCAGGCGTACCAGCGATTTCGTTTGCTCCTCGAAGACCTCGTCCTTCATCGACAGGGCCACGGCCCGCAGGAAAAGGCAGAACAAAATCGGCTCGGCATAATACGCTCCCAGGATAAAGGGCGCCAGGGCGAAGTCGAGGAAGGGGAGCGGCGAGTGGAAGAGGTTGAGCGGTGTCATCCGCCCCAGGTTTGCATTGACCAGCCCCACTTCCGGCACAGCCACAGGAATGATAACGTAGTCCATGACCCCGAAATAGGGCAGCAGTTTAAAGACGATGCCAAAAATCAAGTTGACGCTGCCAAGAACGATCAGGGAGTGTACCAGGCCGCGTGTGCCGAAGCGCTGCGGCACCGGCAGACAGATGAAGTAGCCGATGAGCAGCACCACCCCGCCGACCAGCACGAAAAACTGGGCAGCGCGTGCCAGCCAGAGCCCTGCCTGCACGCTATCACTGCCGGTGGTCAGCGCGATCAGGAACTCCGCCCGGCTCAGCGCCACGTCTTCGGCGGCGCGGCCGCCGAGCACGCTGGCTGCGAAACTCGGATCCTGGTAACGCATCGCCAGCGCGGCGTATTCCGGCGCTTGAAACAAGCCAATGATGAGCGGCACCTGCCGCAACACCAAGGCGCCCAGCAGGGTCCAGATGCCGCAGGAAACGAGGAAGATCCCGCGGCGTACCTTGAGCCATTTCTCGGGTTCGAGCAGGCTGCGCCGTCTCGCCGCTGCCTGGCGGCCGGGGCCTTCGATCTTCGGCATCAACTGCAACTTTTGCCGTGCATCCTCGTCGTCCTCGTCGTACTCGTCCTCGTCCTCCTCTTCGTCTTCGTCCTTGCTGCGTTTCTTGGTCTCCTCCGGAGGGGGCTTGACAATGACATCCTTGATGGCGTAGGTGCCGCCTTCCTCCTCGTCGTCCGCCTGCGCCTTGGCAGGGGTAGGGGCGGGCTTGGGCGCAGCGACTTCCGGCGCGGGGACTGTGACCGCTGCGCTGCACTTGTTGCACTTGACCTTTCGGCCCGCCTTTTCCGCGCTCACCTTCAACACCTGATTGCAGGCGGTGCAGCGGAAGGTAATCGGTTCCATCACGTCACCCGGAGGATGCAGAGTCTAGCGAAAATGTTCCGCTCAAGGAAATCTAGCCGGGGCGCAGTCCGAATACAAGCCATTCTTCGCTCGTGAGTGGTGAGGGGTTCGGGTTGGTGAGTGGTGAGTGGTGAGTGGTGAGTGGTGGAGGAAGGGTGTGGTTGGATTGCATTGCATTGCACGCACACCCACCCTCTGCAAACCACCACGCTGTTGTGGCACGGTCTCCTGACCGTGCCACGGGGCCTGACCGCAGGTCTCCTCTGGGTTCACAGGATTCAGGGAGACCTGCGGTCAGGGGCCGTGGCACGGTCAGGAGACCGTGCCACAACAGCGGGGCCGTGGCACGGTCAGGAGACCGTGCCACAACAGCGGATGAGGTTGGATTGCATTGCATTGCACGCACACACCCCCCCTGCAAACCACCCCTCACCCCTCACCCCTCACCACTCACCCCTCACCACTCACCAACCCGAACCACTCACCACTCACCACCCACGAGCGAAAAAGTCGTTACTCTTGGTCTTTTTCGCTGGCGGACGTGCCTTCGCCCTCCCACAATGAAGAGGATGCCCTCGTTCGACCCGCCCCGCACGAAGGATTGCGCACAATGAGATTATCCCGCCTTTTCCTCTCCACCCTCAGCCTGGTCGCCGTTTCGTCGGCCTGGGCTCAGACTGGCACCCCACCGGCCAAGGCTGGGCCTGCACGGTCATCCTTCCGCTGGCTGCAGCCGGCCGCCCCGGCGCCTGTCGGCGGCAAGTTGCCCCTGTGTGGGCTGCCGCCGTCAAAATTGATCCCGAACCTCTGCGTCCTGAAATATCGGGTCAGTACCGCGTCGCCGGAGTGCCAGGCCTTCTTCGATCAGGGCCTCGGTTACTTCTACTCCTACGTCTGGATGGAGGCCGCCCGCTCCTTTGAGACGGCCGCACGCCACGACCCTAACTGCGCCATGGCGTGGTGGGCGCTCAGTCGCGCCCTTGAGCGCTACGGCAAGGGCAACGGTCCGGTGACCGAGGCGCTGAAAAAGGCGCAGGCGCTCTTGCCCCGTGCCAGTCATCGCGAGAGCCTGCTGATCACTGCGCGGCTTGAAGAGAAGGGCATGCTGCCGGGGCTCGACACCGCCGAGAAGCGTCAAAAGGCGGCGATCAAGAGCATCGACACGCTCCTGGCGCTGTACGAGGACGACGAGGAAGGCTGGTACTACCGTGCCCAGCTCGCCGGCGGTTCGGGGCTGTTTGGCGGACAGGTTTCGGCGGTGCCGTTCTATCGGGCGCTGCTGCGGATCAATCCGCTGCACCCCGGCGCCAATCACGAACTCGTCCACTTCTACGAGAATTTCCAGCGGCCCGCGCTGGGCTGGGCCTACGCCGAGAAGTACATCGAGTCGTCGCCGGGCCTGCCGCATGCCTTCCACATGCAGGCCCACCTGGCGCTGCGGATCGGTCGCCGCACCAAGACGACGGACTGGTCTGCGCGAGCCGTCGAACTGGAGAAAGAGTATCACCGCGTGATGGACGTCAAGCCGTCGCAGGATCATCAGTTCGCGCACCACCTCGAAACCCTGATGCGCTCGCTGATCCACGATGGCCGCTTCGAGGAAGCCCGTCTCCTCAAAAAGGAGTGCGAGGGCTACAAGATCCAGCACAAGCTCCTCTGGTTTCAGCTGCATCTGTTGGAGCGCGACTGGGCCGAAGCGCTGAAGTTGGCCAACTCCTATCGCCGCAACGACAAGGTCACCGCAAGCTATTTAACCGCTCTGGTTTATCTGCGTCAGGGTGAGCCGTCCAAGGCCGAGCCGGAGGTCGCGGTGCTGCGGCAGGCGTACGAGAAACGACGCGACCGGACGTTAGAGATGCGTCTGTGGGAGGCTCAGGGGGCGCTGATGTGCCGTCAGGGGGCGGCCGAGGGCGGGCTGAAACTGCTGCAGAAGGCGGTGGATAAGACCAAGAGCGATTATCGCCATCATGCCTGGGGCAATGGAGCCTATTACATGGAGGCGTGGGGGGTGGCGGCGCTGGCGGCGAACCGGCTGGACGTGGCCGAAGAGGCTTTTCTGGAAGCGCTGGCTCACGACGCCGGCTGTGCCCGTGCGGCCCTGGGGCTGCAGGTGGTGTGCGAGCGTCTGGGCCGTACGGACGAGGCGACGCAGTATGCCGACCTGGCGCAGCGCTGCTGGCCGCGTGCTCTGCCGAGCGCGTTGCAGGCCGAGCTGACGGCGCTGCGCGGCCCGGGCGATCCCGGCAAGGTCCAGAGCACGGAGAACCAGTGAGCCGCTTGCCGTGAGCGCATAACCAAGAGAGGATTTGTTCGTAGTCCCGCCTTTAGGCGGCTGGACGTCATTCCGCCTAAAGGCGGGACTACGAACAAGATCGGAGTGAGGAAAGGCACGCCATGTCGATCAGGCAATTGCTGCTGGTCCCATTCCTGGGCATGCTGCTGCTGGCGTCGGCGATGGCTCAGCCATCGCTGCGCTCCGGGCTGCCGCCGGGCCAGCGACCTGGCCCCTATTCGGCGCTGGTCTCGACGGGGCCGCAGCGTGGCCAGGCGCATTGTTTCATTTGCGAAACGGAAGACCGACCGGCGGTCATTGTCTTTGCGCGCAACCTGAGCGACCCGCTGGGCAAGCTCGCCCATCAGCTCGACAAGGCCCTCGCCGAGCACAAGCCGGCCGAACTGCGCGGCTGGATCACCTTCCTGGCCGAGGATCACACTTCGCTCGACAAGAAGGTAGTGGCGTGGGCGCAGCAGCACGCGGTCAGCGTCCTGCCGTTGGCGGTCTTCGAGGACGTCGTCGGGCCGCCAAGCTACCGCCTGGCGCGCGACGCAGATGTGACGGTGCTGCTGTCGGTCAAGCAGAAGGTCGTCGCCAATTTCGCCTTCCGGGCCGGCGAACTGAACGATGCCCGCATGGCGGAGGTGATGAAGGCGCTGCCGCAAATCACCGCCAAGCAGTGAGTGGAGAAGTGATTTCAAGCCCGGCGAGCGGCGCGGCGTGAGCCCGCCGGTGGAACGCTCTCACCGGCGGGCTCACGCCGCGCCGCTCGCCAGTTGAGTCGTCAAGGCGCCGCAAAGGTGCTGTCGTCAACCTTCTCCTTGAGTTGGATCTCGCTGATTTCACCCTCGACAAAGCGCTTGCCGTCGCGCTTCGCCGACATCTTCATCGCCTGCTTGGTCCCCTCGACGTCCTTGTAATCGCTATAAAACCGCTCCTCGATCACTTCCTTGTCGTCGTTGAAGTTCTTCACCATCATCTCGCTCTTGAGCAGGAGGTGGTTTTGCTTGTCGAAAAACAGGCTGACGTCGCGGTGGCCGGCGTGGCTGACGCGGACGCCAATGGCGGCGCGGTCGCCCACCTTCACCTCGCCCAGCGGCGCGAACTTGAACGCCTTGTCCTTGAGCGGCACCAGTGTCGTCACCCACACCCCGAACATTTCCGCCTTTTCCTGGGCTAGTTCTTCCTTGCTCATCGCCGCGGCCTTCTGGTCGCCCAGTTTGATCCAGCCCTTGTCGCCATTGACGACCTTGACCACCTTGATTTTCATGACCTCGAACGCGAAGCGCTGCTGGTGGGCGCCCTGGAGAGTTAGTTCAAGGGTGATGTCGGCGCCTTCACCCAGGCCGTAGAACTTGCCGCTGCCCTTGCGGTAGCTGGCGTTGAACTTGGCCAACTTGGCCTCACCGCCCTGCGCCTCGATAGCCCGGGCGATGAGTTTGCGCAGCGCGGCGTCCCCCTCACCCGACCAGAGCCGCCCGGCGCTACAGCACAGCAGGCCCGCCACGCACAATGCACACCAGGTTTTGCGCATCGGTTTCCTCCCCTGATTCGTCAACGTGGAAAAGAACCCTGTCACGGAGTGGTCCGGCGTTGTTATAGCGAAGGGCGCCGAGCGCGTCTTTTTCCGCTCGCGCCGTGGGGAGAGGGGAAGAGAGTACCGAGTACCGAGTACCGAGTACGAAGTACCGGCGAAAAGCAGGCCGGAAATTGATTGCCGAGCGTTGCAGCGCCGGAGTATCATAAACTCTACCACCACCGGGAAGCGTTTGCCGGCCGCCCCCGTCGCTCGTCCTGCCTCCGCCGGCACTGAAGGACTCCGCGAATGCCTGCCGTGCGACGTGTGCTCTCACTCCTGGCTCTGCTCTGCCTCGCCACGCCGTCTCCGGCCGACGCGCCGGTTAATTACGTCCGCGACGTCAAACCGATCCTCGCCCGCCATTGTGCGTCCTGCCACAGCGCCAAGGTCCATCGCGGCGGCCTGCGCACCGAGACGGCGGCGTTTCTCCTCACAGGTGGCGACAGCGGAACCGCGATCGTCCCCGGCAAAGCCGCCGCCAGCCTGCTGATCAAGTCGGTCAAGGGCGAACGCGACGTGACGCAGATGCCGTACAAGAAGCCGGCGCTGAGCCCCGCCGAGATTCGCGTCCTCACCGCCTGGGTCGATCAGGGCGCCAAGGCCCCCGCCGGCGAGAAGGCGAATGGCGCCGACCACTGGGCATTTCAGGCACCGATTCACCCGTCCCTGCCGCGCGTCAGCGATGCCAAATGGCCGCGCAATCCCATCGACTATTTCGTCCTTGCACGATTGGAAAAGGAGGGAATTCAGCCATCGCCCGAAACGACCCGCGCGACGTTGATCCGCCGCGTTTCGCTGGACCTGATCGGCCTGCCCCCAAGCGTCGAGGAAGTCGATGCGTTTTTGAAGGACACCTCGCCCGATGCTTACGAGAAGGTGGTCGATCGCTTGCTGTCGTCGCCGCACTACGGCGAGCGCTGGGGCCGTCACTGGCTCGACCTCGCTCGCTACGCCGACACCCACGGCTTCACCATCGATGCCCCGCGGGAGATCTGGAAGTATCGCGACTGGGTCATCGACGCGCTGAATCGCGACATGCCGTTCGATCAGTTCGTCATCGAGCAGACTGCCGGCGATATGCTGCCGAAGGCGACGTTGGAGCAGAAGATCGCGACGGGCTTTCACCGCAACACGCTGATCAACCAGGAGGGCGGCATCGACGTCGAGCAGTTCCGCGTCGAGGCCGTCTCCGACCGCGTCAACACGACCGGCACGGTGTTCCTCGGCCTGACGCTCGGCTGCGCTCGCTGTCACGACCATAAGTACGATCCGATCTCCCAAAAGGAGTATTATCAGCTCTACGCCTTCCTCAACAATCAGTCGGAG
>DASPXY010001600.1:0-2991 GCA_035637055.1 Gemmataceae bacterium
GTCCGCGTCTATCTGCCGCCCGACGCGAACTGCCTGCTCTCGGTCACCGACCATTGCCTGCGCAGCCGGAACTACGTCAACGTCGTCGTGGCCGGCAAGCAGCCGGCGCCGCAGTGGCTGAGCATGGACGCGGCGGTCAAACACTGCACCGCCGGCATCGGCAGCTGGGAGTTTGCCAGCAACGACGCGGGCGGCGAGCCGGACGTGGTGATGGCTTGCTGTGGCGACGTGCCCACCCTGGAAACGCTCGCCGCCGTGGAATTGCTGCGCAAGCACCTCCCCGAGCTGAAAGTGCGCGTCATCAACGTGGTGGACCTGATGAAGCTCCAGCCGGCGAGCGAGCACCCGCACGGGCTGAGCGACCAGGACTTCGATAGCCTCTTCACGAAGGACAAGCCGATCATCTTCGCGTTCCACGGCTACCCGTGGCTGATCCACCGCCTGACCTATCGGCGCACCAACCACAAGAACCTGCACGTGCGCGGCTACAAGGAGGAGGGCACGACCACGACCCCGTTTGACATGGTGGTGCTCAACGAACTGGACCGCTTCCACCTGGTTATGGATGTGATCGACCGACTGCCCCAACTGGGCGCTCGTGCTGCCTACTTCAAGCAGACACTGCGCGACAAGCTGATCGACCACAAGCACTACATCTCCAAGCACGGCGACGACATGCCGGAAATCGCCGGCTGGCGGTGGGGCCAGCGGGCGCATGCTGAGACTCGGCCCACCGAGACCGAAGGGGACAACGTTTAGGGGACGATTGTGCCGCGAGCGGCCTGGTTGGACCTATCCGCCAGGCAGCTCGCGGCCAGAAAGAGGTAGCGATTTATGTCAGCCGCATTACCAAAGCTCTATCTCGCCCGCCACGGCGATACGGCCTGGACCGACTCCCACCAGCACACAGGCCGAACCGATCTGCCGCTGAATGAACGTGGGGAGGACCATGCGCGCCAGCTGGGCGACCGCCTGCGGGGATTCTCCTTTGCCCGCATATTTACCAGTCCGTTGCAACGGGCTTCAAAGACATGCGAGCTGGCCGGCTTCGGGGTGGGCGCGGAGGTCGAGAACGACCTGCTCGAGTGGGACTACGGCCGTTTCGAGGGCAAACGAACGACGGACGTCCTGAAGGAGTGGCCCGGCTGGGAACTGTATCGCGATGGCTGTCCCGGCGGCGAATCGCCCGAGGACGTTGCCATGCGAGCCAACCGCTTCCTCGCCCGCGTACACAGTATCGATGGCGACGTTCTGGCGTTCTCCAGCGGCCACATTATCCGAATGATCGCGGCCCGCTGGTGTGGCCTGACCCCGACTGCCGGACGGGTGTTCTTCTGCCGCCCTGCCAGCTTTGGCGTGCTTGGCTTTGAGCACGACAGCCGTGAGCAACCGATCATCCGCCTGTGGAACTACGTCAGTGAGCCTCGGGAATGAACCATCATGCACGCGCTACTCTTTGACCTGGACGGCACCCTGGTCGATACGGTCTACGCCCACGTCCTCGCCTGGCAACGCGCCCTCGGCGAAGCGGGCGTAGTCGTGGACGGCTACCGGCTCCACCGCCACGTCGGGTCGAGCGGGGGGCTCATCATCCGCCAGGCCCAGCGCGAGGCGGGTCGTGCGTTGTCGGCGGAACAGGCGGAGACCGTCCACCGGCGCCACGAGGAACTCTTCCGCCAAATCGTGCCGCGCCCCCGGCCGTTGCCCGGCGCCGTCGAGGCGTTCCAGGTCTTGCGCCAGGCGAACATCCCCTGTGCCATCGCCACCGCCAGCTACCGGCCGCTGATTGACGCCTCGCTGGAGGCCGTCGGCATCGGGCCGGAGACGCTGGTGGTGGAAGGTAAAGGGGCCTTGCGCGGCAAGCCGGAGCCAGACATCTTCCTGGCGGGCCGGGAGCGGCTGGGTACGCGCGCCGAAGATTGCATCGTCGTCGGCGACTCCGTCTGGGATCACGTCGGGGCCCGGCGCGCGGGCATGCTCAGCGTTGGTGTCCTGACCGGCGGCTACGGCGAGGAGGAACTTTACCATGCCGGGGCGTTCCGCGTGTACCGCCACATTGCCGACCTGCTTCAGAACCTGGACGAACTGGGAATCCTACTTTGAGTCACCGGAGCGTTCGCGTGCTCTGGAATTCCTCGGGAGTAATTGTCCATGACACCTGGCTACGACAAGCCCCTGTACGTGCTGCCCTTCGACCACCGGGCCACGTTCTCGTGGCGGGCGGCGTGTTGAAGGATCGTGCCGGCATCCTCGTGGACGAGCAATTCGGCGCGGACATCCTGCGCGACGCCCGGAAGCAGGGCTTTATCACCGCCTGCCGCGCCATCGGCGGCCGGGCCTGCCCGCGCACCGTGGAGATCGACGGGCAGACGCTCGGGACCATCTTCTACGACACCGACGCCCAGCAGTCCGGCGGGTCCGGCGTGTTCTTTCGGGCCCTGCCCACAGCCCGGTTGGCGAAATAGTCGCGCCCGATCCCCACGGCGCAGAGTGCGTCGCCGCTCAACTGGCCCGCTGCCTGCCCAATGTCAAGCAGGCCTTGCTTGCTGTTCGGCTCGTGGGTCGCGGGCAGGCGGCGAGATGGCCACCCTTGTTGCCACCGTGGCCACCAAGATGTCATTCGGAACTGGAATAGAGTCAAGGAGTTGCATCCCGGGGAAGGGCTCGCGGCCAACTGGCCAAACCGTCGCGGGAAGCTGGCCACGTGCCCCTCCCCTCGGTGCCTCGCCAACCGACAGGCGCTGGTTGCCACCCTCGGGACAGGCAGCGGCAGCCAATCGCGTGCAAGTGTTCTGTCGCAAGTCAATATCTACTCACTCCTCGGCCGTGTCGTTGGGGATTGGCAGGTGGGCGGGGGTATGGTAGGCTAGGAGAGGTGGGGGAATCGGATCTCCTACGAAAATAGGTTCACGAACAGCTGATCGTCCGACAAGCAGTGAACCCATTTTCATAGGTTAGGGTGTACGCCCTTTCATGACGACTCATATCATC
>DASPXY010001601.1:0-4468 GCA_035637055.1 Gemmataceae bacterium
CTGTTGGTCGTCTGGTTCACGAGGGCGTTGATGACACTGACGCCATCGATCAGCAACTGGACGCTATCATCGGCGACGAGTTGAAAGGTATAGCTCCCCCCTGTCAGGAGGTTGAGGCCGCCCACCCAATCGACGCCAAACAGGTTGCCGGTGACCCCGACCCCGGCCGGCTGAAAAACACTCGGGCTCGCCACTGCGAAATTGAGCCCACCCGTCTCGTTGCGCGTGGCGGCAGGGATACCGCTGAAATCGAACTGGGTCGTGCCGGTCGTGCTATTGGTCGGGGTGAAGCCAGCGTTGAAATACCTGCCGAAGAGCGAGTTCGTGCTACCGGCGTAGACCGAGGGCACCGGATCGAGCTTGAGCGTCCCGCCGTTGAGGACGACATTGGCGGTGCCGAGGGCGTTGGTGTTGGCGGTCTGGGTGGTAAAGACTTCCAGAACGCCCGCGCTGACCGTGACCGTGCCGGTCATGGTGTTGGGGGTGGCGGCGCTGATGTTGGTCAGCTTGAGGGTGCCGGGGCCCGTTTTGTTGATGGCGTTGGCGCCGGCGTTCACGACGCCTTGGATGTTGGCAAAGCCGACGCTGGCGTTGCCCGTGATGCTGGCGAAGTTGCCGCCGACCTGGATCGTCAGGGTGCCGCTGAGCGTGTCCCCGGCCTGGATGAAGATGCCCGCGCTGTTCGTCGCCGCGTCGTCGCTGTCAAACGTGACCGTGCCGCTGGTCGGCAGGACGGTCGAGGCGTTCAGCGTCAGAATGCCGGTATTGCGGTTGCTGACGTTGGCGCCACTGGCGATGGTCACGGTGTTGGCGAGGGCCAGGGCGCCGGCGACGGTGCTGTTGTAATCGAGCGTCGCGCCGCTGCCGACCGTGATGGCGCCGGTGCCGAGGGAGTTCTGCGTTGCAAAGAAGAAGCGCCCGGCGGTGATGTTGATGGCACCGGGGGCGTTGGCGGCGGTCGAGTTGAGCACGATCAGATCACCCGCGCCCGACTTGGTCAGGCCGTTGCCGCCGGTGATCGTGGCGGCCACCGGGATCGTGTAGCCGCCGGTGGTGCTAATCGTGCCTCCGCCGGTGCCCATCGTGAAGGGCCGGGCCGCGGCGGTGATGGTGGCCGTCACCAGCAGGGTGCCGCCGTTCAGAGTGACACCGTTGGCCGCGACGCCCAGGTTGAGGTCGGCGGCCGTGCTGACCGTGGTGCCGGCGCCGATCGTGAGCGCCGTTGCCGGAGTGGCGGAGGTAAAGGTGTTGGTGCCACTCAGCGTCAGCGTGCCCGAGGTCGTGGTGGCCAGGCTACCGGTGCCGCTGATGACGCCGGAGATCGTCCCGCCGCCGGCGACCGTCAGGGCGTTGGCCCCCAGCGCTACGGTTCCCGCCATCGTCAGGCCAGTAGAGGTCAGGGCGGTCGCGTTGCCCAGCGTCACCGGGTTGGCGGCAGCAAAGCTTTGCGTGCCCGTGGTGGTGATCCCCGGGCTGTTCAGCTGTACGGCTGTGGTGGCGCCGGTCTCGCTCATCGAGCCTGCGAGCAGCGTGTCGGTGGTCGCGAAGGTCACCGTCTCGATGCCCGTTATGCTGAGGGCGCCGGTGATATTGAAGCCGGTGCCGTTGAGCGTAACCGACTGGGTCGCTGCCGCAGCGGAGTCGCTGACGGTGATGGCGGTGACGCCAGACTGGCTGGCGAGGGCGCTGCCCGTGCCGGAGTAATCGAAGCTCCCGGCTGCGGTTGCGGTGATGGTCGCGGTGTCGCTCGCCGCCCCGAAGACCGCGCTGAGCGTGCCGCTGGTAAACGAGAACGTGACCGCCGGGGCGAGGCGGTCCTCCAAACGCTCCAGCGCCAGGCGGTAGCGCTGCCAGCGTGAGCGGGGCCTCCGGCGTTCCGGTTCGGCCTCTTTCCGCGACATCTTCGATGCGAGTTTGCGCAACGTGAACAAGGACATGGCAGTGTTCCTTTATCCTCAAGGATGGCCACACAGCGTTGGGCCGCCTGGAGAGGAGGAGAATAACGGAAGCGGTCCTGACGGCTCGCGAGTCGGCAAGACGGCGATCGTTGAGAGTGTGCTTGGCGGTGGACGCACGGGCGCAGGATGATGCGCAGACCGGCGAACTTCGACAACCCTACCTAATGGCTTTCAACCGAACCGGTGATGGTGTAGGCGGGTAACTGGATGAGAGCAGCGAGTTCATGGGGGGCCCTGCAGCGTGTTGAGTGGGTAAGTTAGGATGTCGGTAATGATAGGAACGATCTTATCGGCGGATGAGAGGCAATTGCAATCAAATTTTCCATGCCCGCGGAACAGATTTGTTTCGCAATCTGGGAAAGGACGCGGACGGGGAGGTGGGTGAAGCGCCGGCGGTCGATGGCGGCGCGGATGGCTGTCGGGGTGGCCAGACAAGGCCGGCGCGGTCGAAGGGCACGGCGTTGGCGCAGCCGCGTTGCTGGGCAGGGGCGGACGCTTTCGTGGAGCGCGGTGTACGGACGTCACATTTCAGCAGATACGGCGGCGGTCACTGGACCTGGTTGGCCATTACCCAGAGCATGTAGGTCACGCGCTCGCGCAACTTGCGTTCGCGGTGGGTGTGCTGCTCGGTGTAGGAGCGCCAGGCGTAGAACAGGGATGCCACCGCGAGCGCGGCGACATTGCAACAGAAAACTTGCATGGGGTTCTCCTCACGGACGACAGGTTACCCCAACCTTAGCTCATGCTTGCGGCGCAGGCAAACCCGCGAAAGCGATTGCGCGCTCGTGCGGCTGGTGGCGAGCGGCGCGGCGTCAGCCCGCCGGTAATGCTTCACCGGCGGGCTGACGCCGCGCCGCTCGCCAACAACGAGTTATTTCATCTTTTGCGAGGGATTATGGCGGCTTAATCGTGCCAGCGTCGCGCTCGCCCAGGTGGTGAGCCGCGCCCCCGGCGCTCCCTGCGATAGTTCTTCGAGCAGTCGCCGGGCCTCGGGCGTGCCGGCGTACTCCACCACCGCGAGCGCTCGCCATGGTTGCAGTTCGTCGGGACTCATCGCTTCCGGGGCCACGCGCTCCAGCAGGACCGTGACGCGGCGGCGCAACTCCTCGTTGGGATCCTTGGCGAGCGCGCGGCGCAGGGCTGGTTCGGCGAGACGACCCACCTTTTCGATTTCCCTGGCGGCGCGCTCCCGTGTGGCGAAGCGGGGACTGTCGAGGTCGGCGATCAGCCGTTCGACCAGCCCCGCTTCGAGCGGCGGGACCGGCCGAAGCCGCTGGCGCAACATGGCCAGGCTGGCGCCGCGCGCGGTGAGCATCCGCCGGCTGGCGCGATAGGCCGCGGTCGCATCCTTGCCGGCCAACTCGCGCCAGGCCGCGTCGAGTTCGGCGGCGGACAACTCGGCCGGTGGCTCCTCCGCGGCGCGCTCCGGCCCGCGCCACACCAGGACGGTTCCATCGAGGCTGGCCGACACCACGCGCTGCCCATCCGGGGTGAAGGCCACCGCGGTGATGCGGTCGCGATGGCCGCGCAGCCGCAGCACTTCCCAACCGGATACGAGATCCCGGACGCGGACGAGTTTGTCTTCTCCCCCGGAGGCGATATGCCGGCCGTCAGGGGAGACGGCCAGGGTGGTGATGGGGCCGGCGTGCGTCCAGTACGCAATTTGCTGGCTCCCTGTGGTCGCCTCCCAGAGCCGCACGGTCCCGTTCTCACTGCCGCTGATTACCGACCGCCCGTCAGGCGTGAAGGCGAGGGCGAGGATGAGGTCGTCAAGCCCCGGCTGCGCAGGCCACGGGAAGCGGCGCAGCAGTTTTCCGGTGGCGACGTTCCACGCCGAAAGCGCCCAGCGCTGTTCAGAGCGTTCCACGGACCCAACGAGAACCTTGCTGTCGGGGGAGAAGAGAGGGCAGAGGAGACGGGCAAACTCCCACTCCTGCAGTTTGCGCAGCGGCTGCCCTGTGACCGGATCCAACAGATGGGCGCGATACCCACCCGTGGCGACAGTCCGGCCATCTGGCGCGAGCGCCAACAAGGGCCCGCTCCCCGCGGAGAAGCGAAAGGTCCGCGGTTTGCGCCTAGCCTGAGCATCCCACCGCACAGCCAAGCCGGCACCGTCGGCAGACAGAAGCTCGCGCCCATCCGGGAGCCAGGCGAGCGAATCGACGGATGCCTTGTGCTCCTCCAGGCGGCGGAGAAGGTTGCCGGTCGCGGCCTCCCACAGTCGCACCGTCCCGTCGCCGTGACCCGAGGCGATCACCTTCCCATCAGGGGAGAGAGCAACCGCGTACACCTTTTGTCCCTTCGGCGGACGTACACTCCCCAGGCGCAGGACGGCCCCGGCCGGCAGCGGGTCGTCGCCGGCTACCTGTGGTGAGACAGTGCCGGTCAGGACAGCCGTGAGCAGCGCAGCGACGGGCAGGGAGAAGACAGGACAGTCGCGGAAGGAGCGGAGCACGGGGGCCTCCTGTCAAGAAAGCGCCAAAGGCGAGTCGGCAAAAGCAATCCCAGCT
>DASPXY010001602.1:0-2643 GCA_035637055.1 Gemmataceae bacterium
CCCCGGTGAGGACGGAAACCGTGGGATCGGTCGGAGAACGTCGGCTCGTAATACGCCTCCAGCAGGAGCCGGATCACTTCGCCGACGAGCTTATCCGACCAGGACGGCAGACCCAAAGGCCTTGTCTTCGACGTATCCTTCTTCGGGATATAGACCCGCCGTGCCGGCTTGAATCGGTAGCGCTCGTAACGCATCGCATCGATGATGCGGCCGATCTTGCCCAGTGACATGCCGTCCGCGGTCTCTCCGTCAACCCCGGCCTGCGGGTTGAACAACTGGCGGTACAGTTGATTGCACGGCAGGCCGCGCCTACCGCGTTCACGGAGGACACTCAGTACCGTTTCGGCGTTTTGCATTGCGCATACCTCCTGGCCGTCGGGTGTCCGGTCACCTAGCCCCCTTCGCCCTGTGGACGGTCTTCCCGTCCCCCTTGGTAGGTCGTTACTCCTACGACTACTACGAGGCCTGTGTCGCCTTAGGGCTCGCGCCCCCCTTAGGCGATCCCACGTTCGTCCCTGTCATACGTGATAGCGCGATTTAGGCTCCACATTCATCTCCTTGAATACCCTCGCTGGGCATCGCTCCGCATCCCGAAGGTTGCGCCGACCAACTGATTATGCCGATGCAGGATGCGGCGCCGGTTTCGGGCGTCTTTCCGGCGGGCGTGCAGTTGCACCTTCTGGAGATTGTGATACAGGCAATCCAGCTTTAGCCTTGTCGCGCGGGTCCCACAGCGCCTCGCTTCGTACGCCTGAACACGATCGCTGTTTTCCTGGCATGCTGCTGTCCCCCGAAACCGTTTCCGGTCGAGGTAAGCCATCAGACCCAGAAACCTCCCTTCGAGTTCCTCCCGGCTAAACCGGGGATATGACAGGGCGCCTCGTGGCGCAGTCAGCTTCTGCAGGTCCCTGACCGTGGCCAGGTCCCCCTCCTTCGCCGCCTTGAAAATCCTGCCACGCAGCCGCCGTACCCGTTCCTCATGAACCCGCCAGTCCACCTGTTCCCAGGCAGCACCGTCGAAAACAGGGCTCGGGCCCGCAGGTCCGTTCACCGAAGCGTCCAACTTGTCCCTTGGTTCTGGCCTATACATGGCTTCGCTTTCAAAGGCTCACCTGCCCACGTCAGCACCCCTTTCAGGGCCGGGCACCAGGCCCGGTGTCCGGCCAGTTATCGCCGGCCTTCCGGGAGGAGTTCCCGGTACCACGGCCCGCGGTTTCCTGCTGCCTTTCGGCCGCCGGCATTCGCTTCTTGGGCACCCTGTCCTGCCAGCCGGAGTTCCGCCCCCATTGCTGTCGGCCTACCGCCACCGGCGCGCATACCCGCACACCCGCGGCGGACCCTGGCAGGGTTTACACGTTCCGCACGCGTGAGACCCAGACCGGGCCGGGCGCTCTCTGTACCCCGAGGATGGCGGTGTTCGCTGACCATCGTGGTATCCGTGGCCGCCGCCTGCCGCCTCTCAACGGCCGATCCCTGGCACCCCAGAACTACTACCCAACCCGGGATGTTTTGTTGACGAGGCATCAGCAAGAGTTCCCTGATAGTCGCCCTATACCGGCCTTTCCCCTCACCTGTGACCGCCACGGTTGAGTCGACGGCCCTTGGGCTTTCCCGCGAGCTCCGTACCCGACCGATCAGGAACCGGCCACGCACGTCGCGGTAGGGACGGGTCGAACACAAACCCGGAGCTACGTCTTCGACATACGCCGAACCTCCTCAACAAGCTCACTCACTACGTGCGACCTCGTGTCGCAACACCAGCACCAACCGGCTCCTCACGCGGTTGGACCCAGCCGCCGCCACGCGCGCGCTCCGCCGGCTACGCAAGGCGCTCGCCGCTCACCTGAAGGCCGATGGTGTCTGGTTCGACTCCCACGCCTGGATCGTGACCGCCTACCGCCATCCAGACCCGATGTCGCCGGCCGTTGGTGAGGCCAGGAGCAACACATGAGCACGCTGAGGCTGGGGGCCAGTCGAAGTGGCGCTGAACGTGTCGCGGACCTACCTCGACGGGACGGCCGAGCTGGAGCGACTGGGGTATTCCGCAGGCTGGCTTCCTGGAGGGCAGATCGACGATCTGGGCCGGCTCGCCGAGATCGCCCGGGCCACCACAACTGTTCGGGTCGCCTCGGCCATCGTCGAGCTGGACGTCTATCCCGCCGAGCTGGTCGCCGACTTCTACACCCGACTGGAGGCCAGCGCACCGGTCGCCTCGTGCCGGGTCTGGGCGGCCCGCAGAAACCCCGACCCTGCCGTGCTCAACGACTACCTGGACCGCCTCGACCACGCCGAGCCGCCGGTGCCAACCCGGCGGCGGATCCTAGCCGCGCTCGGCCCTCGCAAGCTCGAACTGGCCCGCCACAGATCCGCCGGAGCCATCATGCTGCTGGCGACCGACGCCTACACCCGCACCGCCCGGCGGATCCTCGGCAACCGCCACAGCCTGGTCATCGACCAGATGCTCGTACTGGACACCGACGCCACCCGGGCGCGCCACACCGCCCGCCGACCGCTGCGATTCCTGTCCGGCCTGCGCGGATACCGCGCCAGCTTCACACGGATGGGCTTCACCGACACCGACATCGACGCGCCCGAGGCGTCAACGTGGAGCGCCCCACCGGACGGGTTGACGCCGACCAAGCG
>DASPXY010001603.1:0-3824 GCA_035637055.1 Gemmataceae bacterium
TCGGGCAGATCGCGGATTACCACTCCCAACCCTTGCGATACGTACGGCGGATGAAAGCGGCTGCCTCCGCGACGTTCGTGCAGCGCAGGTTGTCCGCATCCCACTCCAGCCTGCGGCCAACGCGGTAGGCCACATTGCCCAGGTGGTTTGCCTCCGTCAGCCAGCCGGAATACTCGAACGGCGCCGACGTCGGCTGGCCGGTCTTGCAGGCGCGAATCCACTCGGCATGATGGCCCGGCGACCGCGGCAGCGTCGGCTCGGGGCGGCGGTACTCGGCGAACGCTTTCTCCGGCAGCAGCACATAGTGGCCATAGTCGGCCAGGAGCATGCCCTTGGCGCCGATGAAAAGGCAGCCATTGTTCCAGCGCGGGATGCCGCCCTTGCGCCAGATTTCTGGCTTGTTCTCGCCCTGGTGCCAGCTGAGCCGAACCGCGGGCAGGTCGCCGCGGGCGGCGTATTCGTAGGTCGCAGTCATCGACGCGGGCGCCAGTTCGGCGTGCGGCGGCGGACCACTCGCTGCAATCGTGCGCGGCGCCCGCAGCCGCAGTGCCCAGAACGGCAGGTCGATCCAGTGGCTGCCGAGGTCGCTCATGGTGCCGCTGCCGAAGTCCCACCAACGATACCAATTCGGACCCGGTACGTAGACAGAGTGAAACGGCCGGTGCGGCGCGGGGCCGAGCCAGAGATCCCAGTCGAGACCGGCGGGCACGGGCATGGCCTCCTTCGGCCGGGCGGTGACGCTGACGATGTCGCGATTGCGCTTCGCCGCCTCGGCGCTCTGCCAGCCCCACGCCCGCGATACCCAGACCTGTACCTCGCGCACCGGTCCGATCGCCCCGCTTTGAATGATCTCGACGACGCGCCGATAGTTTTCGGTGGCGTGGATCTGGATGCCCATTTGTGTCGCCACCTTCGCCTTCGCCGCCGCCTCGCGGACGCGCCGCGCTTCCCAGATGTTGTGCGTCAGCGGCTTTTCGCAGTAGACGTGCTTGTTGTGCCGCAGCGCCAGCATGGTCGCCAGCGCGTGCGTGTGTTCGCAGGTGCTGACGACGACGGCGTCGAACTCGCGCTGGTGGTCGAACAGCCTGCGCAAATCGCTCAGTCTGCGCGCCTTGGGGAACTTGACCGCCGCGGCCTCGACGGCGCTCGCGTTGACATCACACAGAGCGACGATGTTCTCCCCGCTGACGGAGCCGAGGTTCGCGGCGCCACGGCCGCCGACGCCGATCACCGCAATGTTGAGTCGATTGGTGGCACCCTGGCTCCGCAAGTAGCCGGGAGCAGCGACGAGCGCAGCGGCACCGGCAGCGACGAATTGCCGGCGCGTGATCGACGAGCGACGCATGGCTTGTTCCTTTCTCTCACTTGACCGACTTGGGGAGGATGAAGCGTCTGGGCTGTAAGGTCGAGTGTATTCCATCGGGAGGTCCGCTGCAAGAATTCCTCGCTTGCCGGCAGCGAGGGGCACGGCTACAACACGCTCGCCCTGTCCGCATGAGGGCACGCTCCGGGGACATGGGTCTAGCTCGGTGTTCTGCACCGTGGGCGGCGTTGCGCCGCCCGAGCGTCTGGCTCGTCACGCAGCAGAGGGAAGGCTGTTTCAGGCCCGCGTGAGGATGACACGGTGACCAGGTGACCAGGTGACCAGGTGAAAGGGAGTTACGCCGGTCACCTGGTCACCGTGTCACCTTGTCATCCGCAAGGGCCCGAGAGCCTTCCCCCTCCCAGGTCACGCAGTAGACATCCCCGGAGCGCCGCGGCCCGCTCGGCACTTGCCCAGCGGGCCGCCTCTCTTACCCACCCGTTGCCACCTTCCCGGGTTGCATCGCAACCATCCCGAGCATCCAGACCTGCGCTTGACTGCCGCTCGTGCCTGTGCCATAAGGCGGCCTCCACATTCCAACAAAAGAATGCGAACCCACGGAGGCACGGCAACATGGGGCGCTCCTGGCGCGCAGGTACGCGGGCGCTGATCGTGCGCGCGCGGTTCTGGTGGGGGCGTGTCGTCTTCTCTGCCCCCGACGCCGATCCTGCGACAGCGAGAGGTCCGCTGTGGTCTCCGCTGCTGTTGCTCGCGCTGCTCGCCGGGGCGCTGCTGTTCCCCAACCTCTCATATCCGCTGCTGGAACCCGACGAGGGCCGCTACGCCGAGATCGGTCGCGAGATGCTCGCGCGCGGCGACTGGGTCGTGCCCACGCTCAACCATGAACCCTATTACGACAAACCACCTCTGGTTTATTGGCTGGTGGCGGTGAGCCTACATTTCCTCGGCACGCACGTCGCGGCGGCGCGGTCGGTGCCCGCCCTGGCTGCGTTCCTGACGGTGCTGGCCACCTTTCTTTTCACTCGGCGGCATTTCGGCAGCCGCGTCGGTTGGCTAAGCGGTCTCGCCCTCGCGCTGATGCCGGCTTTTACCCAGTGCGGCCGCACCCTGATCCTCGATAGCGTGCTCGCTCTGTTCGTCGTGCTGTCGCTGTTCACCGCCTACGAGGCGATTCGGGGGCGGCGTCTTCATTGGGGTTGGTGGACGGCCTCGGCGGCGTGCTGTACACTCGCGGTGCTGACCAAGGGGCCGGTGGCACTGGTGCTGCTCGGCCCGCCCCTGGTCGCCTGTGCCTGGCTGCGTCGCGACGGTCCGCGTCCTGGCCTGGTGGCGTGGGCCGTCTATGTCGGCCTGGTGGTCTGCCTCGCCGCTCCGTGGTTCGTCGTCTTCAGCGCTCGTGATGGAGCGTTCCCCTACGAGTTCTTCGTCAGGCACCACCTGTTGCGTTACCTCGGCGAGGACTTCCACGCTGGGCCGATCTGGTATTACCTGCCCGTGCTGCTGGCCGGCTGTCTGCCGTGGTCGTTTCTGTTTCCGTCGCTGACCTGGTTCCTCTGCGCACGTCGCCCGCCCGCGGGAGTAGTCCGACCGCGAGCCCTGGGGTTCTGCCTGCTCTGGGTGGGCTGGTGCTTGCTGTTTTTCTCGCTGTCGCGCGGCAAGTTGCCGCCCTACATCCTCCCGGCGCTGCCCGCCCTCGCCATCCTGCTCGGCTCGCACCTGGATGCGGTGCTGTGGGGGCCTTTGGGGCGGTCTTCCCGGTGGGCAGCGCTATGGGCGCCGCATCTCGCCACGGGCGGGCTGGCCATCACCTGGCTGGGCGTGATCGGCTGGTTCTGGGCGCGGGGGCTTGCCAGTCCGGGGGCACAGCCTCGTCTCCTGGCCGAGGCAATCTTGTGCTTGCTGGTTCTCGTCGGCGGGTTCTGGTGGGGCTGCCGGAACCTCCGCACGACCAGTTCGCCGCGAGCCGCCTGGGCGGTATGCGCGGCCTTCGGTTGCGCGCTGCTGCTGGAGGTGTCGAACGGGTTCCTTCCTGCGTGGGCGGCACACTATTCGCCGCTGCCCTGGCCGGCGGAGATCCGCCGCTGGTTGAGCGATGGGGAAACCGCCGTGGTTGCCTGGGGGGACGAGTGGGGGTCGGTCGCCTTCCGCCTGGAGCGCGACCCGCTGTTCCTCAGCGCCGCACGCTCCTCGCCCGCGGCGCTCAGGCAGTTCCTGAGCGAGCATCGCCGCAGCCTGGTCATTATCAAGGATGAGGAACTCGCGGCGCGCCTGCTGCTGGTGGTGCCTCCGGGGATGGCGGTCCAGCAAGTCGCGCAACATCCGCGGACGAGGCTTTTCCTGGTTGAACCACAGAGACACGTCGAGGATCGAGGATCGAGGATCGAAGATAGAGGATTGAGAATAGAGGATAGAGGATCGAAAGCAGAATTTCCCGAATTGCCACGATCTATCCTCGATCCTCTATCTTCGATCCTCGACGTGCCTCTGGGGTTCCGAAGTT
>DASPXY010001604.1:0-2372 GCA_035637055.1 Gemmataceae bacterium
CCATCAAGATGTTCGCGTTGTTGGGCAGCAGGATCAGCTCCCGATAGCCGACCCGATTGACGGCGGCGAGGATATCCTGAACGCTCGGGTTCATGGTCTGGCCGCCCTCGACAACCGTCGCCGCTCCCAGGCTGCCGAACACGCTCTCGAAGCCCAGCCCTGGCGCTACTGCAATGACACCTATGTGGCTGATGCCCTCGCCAGCCGGCGCGGCCTCCTTGCCCGCCTCGTACTGCAGCTGCATGTTTTCGACTTTGATCTTGGAGAGCGTGCCGCGTTCGGCGGCATAGTCCAGCGGGACTCCGGGACGCAAGACGTGGACGTGGACGCGGACCAGCGACCCGTCCCCGACGACGATGACCGACTCGCCGACCGACTCCATAAAGGCGCGGATCGACTCGACCGTCTCGGTCGGATCCCGAAGCAGCAGCTCGGTGCAAAAGCCGAGCCCAGCTTCCCCGACGTGCTGCGCTGCGACGAGCGCCTGGCTAGCAACCGGGGCCACGCCGCTGGCCTCGATTGGCTTGCCACAAGCCGTGCGCCAGAACGCTTCGACGATCAGCCGATAGCCCTGGCCGCCCGCGTCCACCACGCCGGCGCTTCGCAAAACGTCGAGCTGGTCTGTGGTTTCGGCTACTGCCTGGTCGGCCGCCCGCAGGACTCGCTCGAGCAGCTTCGATACGGTGCGCGTCCTGGGCGCCGCGCGCTGCGCCGCCCTGGCCGCGCGCCGGGCAACGGTCAGGATGGTGCCCTCGACCGGGCGGGCGACGGAGCGGTAGCCGGCCTCCGCAGCTCGGACGAATCCATCCGCCAGGTCGCCGACGCTGAGCTGGACTTTGCCGGCCGCCGCCTCGGCGAAACCGCGCAGCAGCTGCGACAGGATCACGCCGGAGTTCCCACGGGCCCCCATCAGGGCACCCTGGGCGGCGGCCAGAGCTACCCGACAGGCTTCCTCCCTGGGCTCCGCGGCCGCCGCTTCGGCCGCCGCCCGGAGCGTCATGGACATGTTTGTGCCCGTATCACCGTCCGGAACGGGGAAGACGTTGAGCGCGTTCACGCTGGCCGCCTGCAGCTCCAGCCACGCCGCGGCCGCCTGCACCGCCTCTCGGACGTGTGAAGCGGTCACGATGGTGCCAGGCGGCGACTCGAGATGCTCGGCGCCGGGCCGGTCGGCGCCCGGCTGGGATGGTGGGGAGGCAGTCGCCATCGACCTCTCAAGGAGAGGGGAGCCCGGCAGAACGCGGCCTCCCCTCGGACGGTGTCTGCGACGCCAAGAACACCGTGTGTTACACTTCGCGCCAGATTATACCAATGCTGCCTGGCGTGTGATTTTGGTGCCGGGCTCGGAGGATTCTGAGTTTGAAAGGCCGATGCGAGATCTGTGGCAAGACGGTGGCGTTCGGGCACAACGTCAGCCACTCCAACCGAAAGACCAACCGAGTCTGGCGGCCGAACGTCCAGAAAGCAGTGCTCATCCTGAACGGCGCGCCAAGGAAGGTTCAGGCCTGCACGCGGTGCATTCGAACGAACCGCAAGCAGGCCGTCCTAACCTAACCCCCTAGCCCCCTTCCCCAAAGGGAAGGGGGGATCGTCCCGGCGCTGCTATCCTGTCGCGGAGGGCGGCGACGTTGGCCGAGATGCCCCTGCCGGCCACGAAGACACTCGAGCCTGCAACGATCACCCGCGCCCCTCGCGCAACCACCTCGGCGACGTTCTCCAGATTGATGCCGCCGTCCGCCTCCAGCTCGGCCGCGGCGTTACAGCGATCCAGCAACGCTCTGGCGCGCGCGATCTTGTCCAGCGTTTCGGGAATCAACCGCTGGCCGCCGAAGCCGGGGTTGACGGTCATCACGAGCAGCAGGTCAAGCTGACCGAACACCTCCTCCACCGCCGACAGCGGCGTCGCCGGGCAGAGGGCCACGCCGGCCCGCGCGCCCGCTTCGCGGATCGCCGCGACGGTCGCCTGCAGATGACGGACCGCCTCGACGTGGACGGTTACGATGCTCGCGCCGGCATTCACGAACTCGCTCAGGTAGCGCCGCGGCTCTTCGATCATCAGGTGCACGTCAAGTGGCAGGCCGGTAGCGGCGCGCACGGCCTCGACGGCCATCGGTCCCATCGAGATATTCGGCACGAAAGCGCCATCCATGACGTCGACATGAATGTAGTCGGCGCCGCCGCGCTCGGCCTGGGCGACCTGGTCTGCCAGATGCCCAAAGTCCGCGTTCAAGATCGACGGGGCGATCTTGATCTGCACCCTCGCTCCGAATTTCTAACCACAGAGATCACAGTGGCCACAGAGTTTTAACGGGTTGGTGTTCGCGCTCCGGGATCTCTGTGTCCTCTGTGGTGAATGTACTTACCCGCCAAGT
>DASPXY010001605.1:0-4369 GCA_035637055.1 Gemmataceae bacterium
CACATGAACAACCCCGGCCGCGATCCGCGCGAGTTCAACAAAGATCTGGACAAGAAGGTCGCCGAGTTCCTCATCAAATCCGTGGAACGCGAGCCGAATCGGCGTTTCCAGTCCACGGAGGAGTTCCGGGACGCGCTCAAGACACTGCCGAAGGGTTGAACCACAAAGGACACAAAGGCCACCAAGAAGGTCTTTCTTCTGTCTTCTTGGTGGCCTTTGTGTCCTTTGTGGTTCAATTCTGGTGCCGCTACAGCGGCATCATCTCCGCCAGCCCCGCGGCCACGATTTCCGCGCCGGTGACGTAGTAACCGCCGCTCGTCCAGGTGCGCACCTGCTCCTCCGCGGCGCCGAACAACCGCACCTGCAAGTCGTCCAGGTCGCGCTCCAGATCCTCGAAGTGCTTGGCCCAGCGGAACGCCTCCTCGCTGCCGACGCGCTTGTCGCTCTGCCAGCGCATCTTGTGAAAGAGGAACGTGCTGTAGGGCGACACGAGGCGGCGTTTGCAGGCGGCGAACAGCAGCAGCGCCGCCGACGAGCACTCGCCCAGGACAATCGCCGTTCCTTGCAACCGGCGATGACGTACCAATGTCAACACCGCCAGCGCCCCGTAGACGCTGCCGCCGGCCGAGTCGATGTAGAAGACACACTCGCCGCCAGGCGGGATCTCGAGCAGGGCGCGGACGACGTCGGCCTCCCAGTCGTCCACCTCGCCGACGACCGCCATTTCCGGCACTTTCTTCGGTTTGCGCTGCTTGGACATGAAGTAGGAATGTACGACCCGTGCCGACAGGATGCAACCGTTCCTCCAGGCGGCGGCTCAGTCGCGCAGGCGAGCGCGGCGGCGATAAGCGCCCGCTCGCACGCCCATCTTGCGATAGAACACGTCGCCGAAATACTTCTCGCTGTGAAAACCGCTGCGCTGCGCCACCGCCTCCAGAGGGAGATCTGTCTCGGTGAGCAGTTGCCGCGCTCGTTCGATCTGCACCGCGAGGATCTCCGCCTTGGGGGTGCGGCCCAGCACCTGCTTGAAACGCCGCTCCAGCACGCTGCGCGACAGGCACACCTCCGCCAGCACGTCCTCCACATTGATGCCGTCGCAGGCCCGCGCCCGCACGAAGCGCACCGCCTTCACCAGTTCCGGATCGTCAATCGCCAGGACATCAGTTGATTGTCGCGTCACCACCCGGCATAGGTCGAGCACAATGCCGCCGAGCGGGGGTTTGTCGCCGACCATCAAGCGATCAAGTAGCGCCGCCGCCTCGAAGCCGACGCGCTGCGGGGCTACATCGATACTGGTCAGCGGCGGCGTCGCCAGGTTACACAGCAGCGCATCATTGTCCACGCCGATCACTGCCGCCTCATCGGGGACGGCGATCCCGCCGCGCCGGCAGGCATCGAGAAGTTGCTGGCCACGGTCGTCGTTGCACGTCATAATACCGACCGGCCGCGGCAATCCGCGCAGCCATGCCACTAACTGCTCCTGTTCGCGTTCCCAGGTGGCAGTGCGCGGCCGGAACACGTCGCAAGAGTGGCCGGCCGCACGCACCAGTCGCTCGAAGTCGTCGCAGCGCTGATCCATGTGGACATGTTCGCCACGTCGCAGACCGCAGAAGGCGAAATGAAGCAGACCGCGTTGCCGTAAATGCTGCACTGCCAGACGGGTCACGGCGGCATTGTCAACACCGACGCGCGGCAGCCCGAGATTCGGCAGACGGCCGCGCAGGTCGATCACCGGCAGCCCGGTCGCGCGCACCGCCCGCGCCATGCGCTCGTCGTCGATGCGCGCCAGGATGCCGTGCCCTTGCCAGGTCTTCAGCCACGCTGGCGGCGGCTCGCCCAGGCCGTGCGGCCGGAAGTAGATCGACCACGGTCCATGAGCGCGCACGTATTCTGCGACGCCTTCGAGCAGGCCGCGGCCGTAGGCCCGGCTCGTTTCGATCAACACTGCCACGTGAGGCACTTTCCGCATGGCTCACCCTCCTCTTGGTTCGTAGTCCCGCCTTTAGGCGGTTGGGAGTTCACCGCCTAAAGGCGGGACTACAAACCAAGTAGCCAACCCTTCGACTGTAACCGCGCCGTGACGGAAAATCAGGAAAGAATTCCGTGAATTCTGGTTGGCAACGGCGTGCCTCGCTGGTGTATTATTCACAAGACCTGCCTGACATCGCCGTACCGACCGCCTCAGAGTGCCCCACCATGCACCGACGGATCGCTGTTGTCGCCTTCCTCTTGCTAACTGTCCGAAGCAGTGCCTCCGAGCCTGGCGTCGAGTTCTTCGAGAAGAAGATCCGCCCGGTGCTCGCCGAGCACTGCTACGAATGCCATTCCGTCGCGACGAAGAAGCAGCGCGGCGGGCTGCATCTCGACAGCAAGGAAGCGCTTCTCAAGGGCGGCGATGCTGGACCGGCGATCGTCGCCGGCAAGCCCGAGCGAAGCCCGCTTATCAAGGCACTCCGTTATCACGACCCCGACCTGCGCATGCCGCCGAAGGGCAAGCTGCCTGCGGCCGTCATCGCCGACTTCGAGAAGTGGGTCGCGATCGGCGCACCCGATCCGCGCACCGGGACGGCCGTCGCGAGCAAGTACGGACCGAGCGTCGAAGAGGGCCGCAAGTTCTGGTGTTATCAACCGCTGTCCAACGCCCCGCCGCCAAGGGTCAAGGATATCGCCTGGTCGCGCAGCCCCATCGACAACCATCTCCTCGGCAAACTGGAGAGCAAAGGACTCCGGCCGGCTGCTGCCGCGCGGCGCGTCGATCTGATCCGTCGGGCGTACTTCACGCTCCTCGGCCTGCCGCCGACTTCCGCGCAGATTGACGCCTTCGTCTACGACAGCCGGCCCGATGCCTTCGCGCGGGTGCTCGATGAACTGCTGGCCTCACCGCATTTCGGCGAACGCTGGGGTCGTCACTGGCTGGATGTTGCCCGCTACGCCGAGTCCAGCGGCGGCGGCCGTTCGCTGCTGTTCAAGGACGCCTGGCGCTACCGCGATTATGTGATTCGCTCCTTCAACCAGGATAAGCCCTACAACCGCTTCATCACCGAGCAGGTCGCCGGAGATTTGCTCCCCTTCAAGACCCCCGAAGAGCGCCGCGACTATCTCATCGCCACTGCCTTCCTCCTACTCGGCCCGACCAATTTCGAGCGTCAGGATAAGCCGATTCTTGAGATGGACATTATCGACGAGCAGCTCGACACGCTCGGCAAGGCGTTCCTCGGCATGACGGTCGGCTGCGCTCGTTGTCACGATCACAAGTTCGATCCCATTCCGACGAAGGATTATTACGCTCTGGCCGGCATCCTCAAGAGCACGAAGATGATCGTCCACGACAACGTCTCGCGCTGGGCGGAGATGCCGCTGCCGATGACCGTCGAGGAGGAACGCCGGGCGAAGAGCCACGAGGCCGCCATCGCCTCGCTGAAGGAGCAGATCAAGCTGGCCCGCGCTGCGGAGGGCAAGGCGGGCAAGGGCGGCGCGGAGGTGCTGGTCAAGGGAGCGCTGGCGGTGAGCGATCTGCCCGGCATCGTCCTCGACGACACCGACGCCAAGAAGGTCGGCGCGTGGAAGCACTCGACGTTCAGCGGCAACTACATCGGCAAGGGTTATCTGTACGATGACCGCTCCGCGAAGACCGAGAAGAGCCTGACCTTTGTGCCCGACTTCCCGAAGACGGACTTTTACGAGGTACGGCTGGCGTACGTGCCGCACACGAACCGCGCCACGAACGTGCCGGTACGCATCTTCCACGCCGACGGCGAGAAGACGGTCCACGTCAACCAGCGTTTGACACCTCCAATTGAGGGGCGATTTGTCTCGTTAGGGCGCTATCGTTTCGAGCCGGGCAATCAGTGGTTCGTGATGGTCTCCACCGACGGGGCCAACGGTCACGTCGTTGCCGACGCGGTGCAGTTCCTCCCCGACAGCCTGACCGAACCGAGCAAGGTCGCGCCGAAGTCGCCCTCGACGAAAGGCGCCGCTCCCGCAGTGAACGTCAAGGCGCTGGAGGCGGAGTTGAAGCGGCTGTTGGCGAGCGGGGGGCGGCCGCTGGCGATGGCGGTGAGCGATGGCGCCAAGGTCACGGACATTCCCATCTGCGTTCGCGGCAGCTATCACAATCGCGGTCCCGTGGTGCCGCGCGGCTTCCTGCAAGTGGCGACGGTCGGGGCGATGCCGGCGATTCCCGCGAACGAGAGCGGCCGGCGGCAACTGGCCGAGTGGCTGACGAGCAAGGACAATCCGCTGACGGCGCGCGTGATGGTCAACCGTATCTGGCATCATCTGTTTGGCTCTGGCCTGGTCCGCACCGTGGACAACTTCGGCAAGACCGGCGAGGAGCCGTCGCACCCGGAACTGCTCGACTACCTGGCGC
>DASPXY010001606.1:0-4328 GCA_035637055.1 Gemmataceae bacterium
TCAATGGGTCGCGGGCTGCTCAACCAGGGTCAGGGAGCAGAGTCCAGAGTACGAAGTACCGAGTACGAAGGGAGGCACAGCGCATCGCGCTCTTCGGCCCCGCGTACTTCGTACTCCGTACTCTGCTCCTCGCTCCCTGATCCCTGGCCCCTGACCCTGACCCTGACCCCGAACTTGGCACGATGATTGCTACACCCTCATCTTCGCGGCCAACAAACTCGCACCCGCTTTGCTATCGCCGGAATTGTCTGTTCACCTAAGTTTACCCAGGAGTCTTCGCGCAGGGGACTTCGGGACGATTCTTCATTCATAGGAGGAGGCTCATGCGTAACTTGTTTCGTTCGTGGCTGAACTGGTCCAGATCCCGGTCCGCGAAGCCGTTGCCCCGCCGCCGGCCGGAGGTGGAAACCCTGGAAGATCGAGCGGTTCCCTCGATCACCTTGCCGACCGGTGGGCCGGGAGCGGTCACCCTCACTGGCACCAGCCAACCCGACCAGTTGATGATCCGGCTGCAGGCCCCAACCGCGGGAAGCACCGTAACCAACATTGAGTTCAGTGATAACGGCGGCGCGACGTTCCAGTCAACCGCCCTCGCCAATGTCACGCAGGTGATCGTCAACGGCGGGGGCGGCAAGGACGCGCTGACCCTCGACCTGGGCAATGGCGTGATCGGCAATACGACCACAGCCGGCCTGCCGATCCAGTTCAACGGCGGGCCCGGCAACACGACTGTGAATCTGGTCGGCAACCCTGGCGGCACCCTCACCGAGACATTCACGCTCGGGACCGGCTCGTCCCTCGACACCCTCACTCTCAGCAACGGCACCCTGTCGATGACGCTCAGCGTGTCGAACAGGACGTCGATCGTGGACAGCGTCCCGGCCGCGAACTTCATCTTCAACGGCAACGCCAACAACAACCTGATCCACCTGCAGAGCCAATCGCGGCAGGGTGTGACGAGCCTGATCATCAAGGGGGTGGATGCCCAGGACGTCAACGGCTCCTCCACTGGAAGCGACGATAATGAGAATGAGACCGAGGACGAGACGACCAGCAACGCTTTCGCGCCGCTCACGCTGAGCAACAAGACGAACGTGACGGTCAACGGCCTCGGCGGCGACGATCAGTTCGTCACGAACATCCACAGCGTCCCGACGGGGCTGACGACCTTGACGCTCGACGGCGGCACGGGCACAAACGTCCTCGTCGGCGAAGCCCTGCCGACCGGCATGACGACGAACCTGCTCAATATCACGCGGCAGGACACCGACGCCGATGACGTCTTGATCGACAACCTCTTTGCTGAGCGGCTCCACCGGCCGCCGGACACGGTGGGTAAGAATTTCTGGAAGGGCATCCTGAACAGCGCCGGCCGGTCCGCCGTGATCCAGGGCATCGAGGACTCGCTGGAGGCACGGACGAACCTGCTCGAGACCTGGTATCAGCGTTTCCTCGGGCGCAACGTCGATCAGGCGGGGGTGCAGTTCTGGACCAATGTCATGGCGCAGGGCGCGACCGAGGAACAGGTGGAGAGCGGCATTCTCGCCTCGCAGGAGTTCTTGCAACGGGCTCAGAGTCTGGTGGGTTCGTCCAACCAGAACGAGAACTTTATCCGTGCCGCGTTCCGGCTGCTGCTCAACCGCGACGGCGACGCTGCCGCACTGACCTTCTTTGGGAACCTCCTGCAGAGCAACGGCCGCGACGTGGCGGCGCTGAACATGCTGCAGTCGCAGGAGTTCCGGACGCTGACGGTCAACGCGTTCTACCAGACGCTGCTGGGCCGTAATCTCGACGATGCGGGCCGCAACTTCTGGGTGAACGGCGGGCAGGATCTCGCAGAGGTGCGCAAGGGCATCGAGACCTCAGACGAGTTCTTCAATCGGAGATAGCCGGCCGCCCGGTTGCGATGCTCGCGTTGGAGTCCCGGCTTCAGCCGGCTAAAGCCGGGACTCCAACGCAACCAGCGCCCAGCGGTGGATCTTCCATACCGCCGCGGCCACCTCATCGACGTCGGCCGCTTCCCCGAGCAACACGGGATGATGCAGCACGACCGTCCCGGTGTGCGCCCTGTCGGCCTCGGTCAGTTCGCCGCCCTTGCGGTAGCGCTTCGCCGAGCGCCCCGCGTGCAGGGCGCGAAAGCCCTCATCGAAAGCGATCCCCTCCGCCCGCAGCGCCGCGACGAAGCGTTCCCGCTCCAGTCCGAACAGCACCGGGTCGAATTGAAAGCCCAACTTGTAATAGTTCGGCTCGCTGGCGTCCGCGCGGTTGACGAACGGCCGCAGGCCCGGCACCGGGGCGAAGGCTTCCACGAGCCGGAGCACGTTCGCGCGACGATGGGCATTGCGGGCGTCGAGCCTGGCCAGCTGCGGCAGCAACACCGCCGCTTGCAGTTCGGACAGCGGGCAGATGTGATTGCCGCGGTGCAGCCAGAGCCGCGCGCGCTGGGCGACGTCGGCGCGCGCCGTCAAGAGAGCGCCACCGCGGCCGGCGGTGAGCAGTTTCGACCCGCCGAAACTGAGGATGCCGGCGTCGCCCCAGGTGCCGGCCTTGCGGCCCTGAACGAGCGCCCCGGGAGCCTGGGCCGCGTCCTCGATCACGGCCAGGCCATGAGCTGCGGCGACCGCGGCCAGTTCGCGCATCGGCACCAGGCCGCCATGCAGGTGCGAGGCGATCACCGCCCGCGTGGCCGGCCCGACCGCCTCCGCCAGTCTCTCCGGGGCGAGGTTCCAGTTGTGCGCATCGATGTCCACCAGCACCGGCTGAGCGCCGACCGCGTGGACGCTGAGGAAGTTGCCGGGGTAGTCGTAGGCCGCGAGGAGCACCTCGTCGCCCGGGCCGATCTTCAGAGCGCGCAGGGCCAGCTCCACCGCGAACGTGCCGCTGCCGCATGTCAGGGCGAACTCCAGACCGTAATAGGCACACAGGGCTGCTTCGAGGCGTTCGACGATTCCGCCGTGGTATTTACCCCATGAGCCACCGCAAAAGGCGTCCTTCAGGGCATCGAGGATTGCGTCGTCGGGCAGCGGCCAGGGCGGCGGGCCTTGCGGCCGAAGGGGAGTGCCGCCGACAAGGGCGGGCAACGTGTTCGGCGATTTCTCGTTGTGGCTCATCGTTCGGGGTAGTCTGCGGGGCGCGGCGGCGTTCGTCAAGGAAGGGTTCTTGGCGGAAACCCTGGTGTGCGGTGTTGCTCACCGGGGGTCGCTTCGATTCTGGCCTACCTCTACGCGCCGTCAGAAGCCGCCAAGTTCGATCATCTCGCGGATCTGCCGCAGCAACCCCTCGGCCTTGCCCGGCACGGCGACGCACTTGTCGAGCGAACCGTAGTGCGCCTCGAGGCAGCGCAGCAACAAATCGCGGATCGCGGCCTCATCGGGTGCGGGCGGCAGACAACTCTTCGTGCGCACCTCCTCCAGATCGATCCTTTTCTTCTCGAAATAGTCGAGAATTTGCTGCAGCGTCCACTCGCCGCGGCGGATCGACTTCAATTGCTCGCGATTGCGTTGCAGGTCGAGGTCACCCTCCAGCAACAGCTGTTCCGCTTCGTTCAGCAACCGCACGATGTGATATCCGAATTTTGAGTCATAGCCGTGTTCCTCGACCAGCTTCGCCCGCTTGGTCCCCTCCTCGGGCTGCTTGGTTTGCATCTTGTGAACCTGGGCGTAGGCGTAGCCCTTGAACTTGTCGCAAATGCCCTGGTGGAGGAACTTCTTGCGATTGTCGCGCAGAACCTGGCCGACCTGCGTGATGTGCTGCACCATCGTCTCGTGCGTGAACAGCGAGTCGATCATGTTCGGGTTGCATTCCATACATAGTTGAGCGTATTTGACGATATTGTAAATCTGCAGGTCGTACTCGCGTCCCTTGCCGCCGCGCGCGCTGGGGTCGAAAACGTGATGCTGCTGATACTGCCCGAAATGCCCCTTGGGCATGCCGTCCTTGTACTTGCCGAAGCCCCAGATGTGCCCGGCCAGGTGTGGGAAAACGATCTCGCGCGGCGGAATGCAGAAGCCGTACAGGTCGAAATCGGACTGCACCGTCTCGTCGTTGGTATCGACGACACCATACGCGATGGATCCCATGATCGTGAGATAATGGAGGTTCGGCCCGAGCCAGTGCGGCGGGTGGATGAGTTTCTGCTCGACCAGGTGTTGCACGAGGTTCATCGGCGGTCCTTCCCTTGCTGCGGCAGGCTGATTGTAACCGCGGCTGAGGGTTTGACAAACTTATCGCGGCGAGTGTTCGCGCTGCTGCGCCGGCCCCAGGGACTTGACGAGTCGCGGCGATCGCTTAGACCTTGAGTGTCGTTTCGCGTTCTGCAGTGGAGATTT
>DASPXY010001607.1:0-4947 GCA_035637055.1 Gemmataceae bacterium
TGGAAGCAGCCTGTGGATTGCACAACGTGCGAGACGAGAACCCAAAGCGGCGGCCGAAAACCTAACGAAAACCTTATTCCGGATAAAGTCTAATCATGTACGGAACCAACAGGGCAAACCTCAGCTTCTTGCCGTTGTCCAGATTGTGAATCGTTGCCGTGGTGCCGCTATTCGTACCATCGAGAAAGGGAGACGGCTGAGTGCCCGACGTGGGCCCGGCCTTTACCTTGAATCGCCGACCGTGGTAGACGAATTCGACTTCCTCGGTCTGCTTCCAGAGCCCGATGGTCCCCATCGCATGAAGGTGCTTCGCCAGTTCGTGATGGGTGAATCCCAACTCGTCAACGACATATTGGTTGTCTGCGACTAACACATCGAGCAGCTTCTCTTCTGGGCCGAGGAAGCCCACGTTGGAGCCGGCTTCGGACTTCGCGCCTGGCCTCATATCCTTCTCCAATTCCGCAATGGTCCGTCCGTTGATTTCCTTGAGACCTCGGAGCAGCGCGGTTTCGTTCTTGCCTCCCACGATGAAGCCAGTCTTGGGATCCTTCTTTGCGGGAGCAGGTTTGACATAGTATTTCCCCAGGTCGAGGAAGTCGGCCAGATCGAGGGTCTTGTAGTTCTTGGCAGACTGTTGCGCCAGGACGGCGGATCCCGAGGGCGATAAACAAGCCGCACAGACAAGGATTACCACCGCGGTGAGAACGTGTCTGGTTTCGGTCCCCATGTGCATCTCCTCCAAGACATTCCCAGGTGCCATTGGCGGTCATGACCCCCGGGCGCGAGAACCGCGAATACGGTCACCCCGAGGAGTCCAAGACGCAGGATGGGTTTCTCCGTCGGGACTGGTGCCTAGTTCGCCAGCGCCGCTCCATTTCTGTTTCCTATCCTAGCTGCCCTGCGGAGTCCACAGCAAATGAGTGTGACGGAGCGGAGCAAGCAGAAGGGCTCTTGGGACGGTCGCTGGCCGGACTTGCGAGCATGGCCCTTTTCGCAATCTCCCGGGAGGCAGCGATCACCACGGCCCGAAACGCCGACGGGGCGGGAGGCCGCAGCCGTCGGTGGTGACGGTCTGGGTCAGCATCGACAGTTTCCTTGCTAGAGTGTCAAATAGGCTGAGAATTGACGCAACCTGAGGACCGCACGACCCGCGCCGCAGGTGGATGCTTGCGGCGCGGGTCGTGGGTGGTGTTACGGGTGTCCGGTCGTGGCGTCAGTACGGGCCGATCCGGTTGCTCTGCCAGAACTTGACTCCCCTCCTTGGCATGACGACAAAGCGGGCCTGGCCGGCAGACGTGAGGCGTGTTGCCATATCCGCCGGTAGCAGGCAACGCCGGACAGCCGCATGTTCCGATCGCTTGCCATTCGAGAACCCCGCATCGGCGGTGGGTCAGAGCAGCCGAGCCACTCGGCCTCGGTCATGGCGTTCGACCCCTCGACGACCAGAAGTGGCCTCAAGCAGCGGTGTAGCGGTAGACGAATCCGAAGAGCACCAGCACGCCGCCTTCGATGAGCAGCGGGATGATCTGGTGATACTCGTACCACCAAGGCAGGATCCCCTGCTTGCCCTCCCGCCACAACACCAGGAGGAAGAGCGGCAGCAGGAGCACCTGGAAGAGCAGGACCACCACCGAGACGCCGTGGAAACGGTAGCCATAGGCGTACTCGTCCCACCGCCACCCCGACTCGGTGATCCAACTCCGGTTGGGCCAAGTCGGGTCATACGACACGGACACCGGATGGGGCAGAGCACGCCTTTGAATGGCGACCTGCGTTCCCCGGTCGAGGGACGGGACGAACTCCCCTCCGTGCTCGTGCCTGGCTGTGCAGACGAAGGTGTACCGGCCGCCGGCCTGGTCCTGGAAGCGACAATGCAGGCGGTAGCGGGTGTTCTGGGGGAACCGCTTCTCCTCCACCGCAGAGATCTCCCCTTTGGTCTTCGCGGCGGCCTGAAATGCTTCCCACTCCTGGATCATTGCGAACGCCGTGACTGACACATCGACGACGACGCCGACGAGGAGTGTGGCCGACATGAGGAACCACTGGCGGAGGGCCGGTTTGCTGCCCACGGCCCTGTCCTCCTGCGAGTCGCCGTGGAGGAGGGTCTTGGCGATGTAGTGCAGGCACCAGAAGGCGGCCACGCAATCGCCCGCCCAGAGTCCGAGGACCAGAGGCAACTCCAGGCGTTTGTGCTCCTCCTCAATGAGCGGCAGGAACAACCAGACGCCGCCGGCGGAAGAGATCACGGCCAGAGCCGGCAAGACGGCCCGCGTGGCTGGCACAGCCTTCCCTCCTTCATGAAATCACGTTCGACAGCAATAGCCCCTGCAGGAGGATACCGATCAGTCAGACCCACTCATCCACACTTCCTCTTCGGGCGAGACTCTCCTGAACTACATCCACCAGACTATCTGGGACACATGCCCACAGCTGCGAGAGTCTGTGACGTCCCTGCAACAGTTCCTTTCACGACTTACCCAGAATCGCATCGACGACATGGCAGCCGCGAACGTGCGGCCCCACCCCCCGAAGATGCCTCACGAGGTGAACCTCGGCACCAGCTTCTTCGAGGGCGTCAGCGAGGACAGCGAGGCGAGCGGGGGCCAGGATCCCCTGCGGGAGGCTCCGTTCGTAGTAGGCAGCCTGGGCCAAGTGGATGATGACGTCCCTGTTCCACGCCCGCAGCGAGTCATCCACAAGAACTGCAGGGCAGAAGGGGTTCCCGAACAGGCACCGGAGCAATTCGGCTTGGGAGGCACGTTCGGCCTCCATCGCCTCCCGCCGGGCGAACTGGCGTGCCGGATCACCAGAATGCCCCATTTCTCGGCCGATGGCACACCATACCATGTAAGCGGCTTGTTGGGCTCCATGCTCATCGGTATCCGCAGCATCAAAAGCTGCGAACGCCGCAGGGCTCGGTTCGGGCCTCACCATCTCGTCCAGGTTGGCCTGAAAACCACTTTCGGCGGCGGCTTGAATCTCCTCCAGCGTGGCCCAGCCGTCCGCGAACCGCTCCGCGACCTCCACAGCGTTCTGACTACGGGGATCGAGCAGCAAATGCCAGACATGCCGGCAGCACGCACAGGCGAACAACCGTGACTTCCTCTCGCTGATCCGCTGATGGGGGTACGCCGTTTCCAGCACTGCCGTGGCAGACACTACCTTCGTTGAGGTCGAGGGCGGGCCACGCAGAGAGTCCAGCATCGCCATAGGGTCTGTGCAAGACAGCCACTCGGCCTCGGTCATCGTTGCACACTCCTCTCCATCCACCTGTTCCCGCTCAGGCCCACGCGAAATCGGCCACGAGGGCGAGATGGTCGGAAGGTTGTTCTTGCGAGGGCAACGGCTGGCCGTCCACCACGGGAGGCGGATCGAAGGGTCTCGACTGCAGTGCTGCGGTGTGGAACAGATAATCGATCAGCTTCGCCTTGCCGTTCACGACGCAAGAACGAACGCCAGGACACCTCGCATGGGCGTAGACGTACCCGGCCCGGGACATGGCGGCCACGACCTCCGAGTGAGCAGGGCAGTTGAAATCGCCGCAGACCAGCCAACCCTCGCACGGCGGCGTGAACCGCTCGCACGCCTCCAGCAGTTCCAGGATCTGCCGGTAACCGATCTGCTGGGTGCGGGGCGTCCCTGGTTTGTCCCAACGGAGGTGCGTATTGGCAACCCCGAGCAGGCGGCCCTCGTGCTCCAGACACAGGAGCAAGGCGATGTGGCCTGAGTCGCCCGCCGGACCCCGTTCTACGTCGTGATAGTCCCGGCGTTGCACCTCCCGCAGAGTGAACAGGCCCTCCCGAAAGAAGACCGCACAGCCATCCGGCTTCCCCTGGCCCTGCCGCTCATAACGCCCAGCATAACCGAGTGGTTTCAGCCGACGGTTCAGGGTGGTGAACGTCTCAGCTTCTACTTCCTGCAGGCAGAGCAGGTCAGCATGCAGTCCCTCGATGTGCTCCACCGCAGCCGGCACTCGCAGCTCGGGCCGGAGCAGGTCTGCCGCGACACCGGCATACCACGCCGGTTTGATGTAGGCGGTCGCCAGGATGTTGTAGGTGATGGCCCTGAACCGCATTTGCCGGCCCCCCTTCAAGTGGGAAGGCTCGTCAGCCCCCCGATCACTTGCGAGTCCGTTGTTTCTTTCCCTGCTTCCGGGCATCCAGCCGCGCCCGCGACACAGGGTCCACGTCCTCTTCGTAGGTTTTTCGCAGGTCTGCTTTGCTCGGTTGGCCCGCGATGAGTGATCGCGGCTCCAGGTCGTTTTCGCGGCGGATGATGCCAAGGTCTACGGCGATGCAATGCCCCTCCTGGGAATGCTCTCTGGCGTCGGCAAGGTTGTCGCAGAAGTGGACACTCTTGCTACAGGTCTCACAGTGACGGACGTTGTTGCTGGCCGTCGGCTTCATGTCGGCCCAGCTTTGATCACACACAAAGTCAAACCGAAGTTGCCAGCCGGATCCTGCACTTTTCCCGCACCCTTCGATCTCGGGATCACTCACCACTGCGAGCCAGTTGGTATCGAAGGTCGCCGCTAGTTCTTGCAATCGGGTCGGAATCCGTTGCCGCATCCGCTTGGACAGGCTCGCCAACTGGCTTTTCAGTTCTTGCATCCGGCGCTGACGCTCACGGTTCTCCTGGGGAGGACCACGATCAGCCAACGCATCTTCCCATTCCTGCCGTACCTGGGTGTGGAGCGCCGCCAACTGTGCGGAAAGTTCGTTGTGCCGCTGCTGCTGCTCGGGTGTGATGATCCGTTCCTGACGCAACTTCAGCAGCAACCGCAGATATTCCCCTCGGGGATCGCCTTGCTCCTCCAGCCAATCAGCGTAGACCAGTTTGGTGGCGTCGTCGTCCGGTCGTTCCAGAATCGCCGTCAAGAAAGCCCGTTCATCGTTCATGATTTCCCTCCTGCAACGAGTGCTGCGTTTCTTCCTCGGTGAATCGAGA
>DASPXY010001608.1:0-2960 GCA_035637055.1 Gemmataceae bacterium
CCTTGGTGTTGGCCTTGAGATCCGCAACGATGGCGTCGCGCACGACAAAGTCCGACATTCGCATGACCTGTTCCTCCGTCATTCTTCGCCCTGTTCGGGCACGGGCGTCCCGGTAACCTCCCCGGCGGACGGCGTCCGGCGATGATCCTGAATCTTCTCCTTGTAGCGGCGCAGCTGGGCTTCGAGCTTGTTCATGACCAGGTCCACGGCCGCCAGGATGTCGTTGTTCCGCTCGCTGGCGACGAACTTGTGCTTGTGTTCCGCGGACAGCACGAACTCGACCTGTTTCGCTTCCTCCTTCAGATCGACCGTCACCTCGATCATGGTCAGGCGGTCGAAGAAGTGCAGGAGCTTGTCGGCCTTGTCGCGGATGAACTGCTGGGTTGCATCGCTGAGATGACCGTGTCGCGCGGAGATTTTAATTTGCACAGACTCGACTCCTTGTTGTCGGCAGAGGTTTTGCGAGGTTTCCAGATAGCAGCCTCGAAGGCCCCTCCTGTCAATGGTCGCAATTTTAGTCCGCCCTGAGAGTTTGTGCAATGGCCATGCCACATCTTGCAGCAAAGAGCCGTACCTCCCTGCCGTCATAACTCCCTAAAATGCCCACACGACCGGTTCCACCGAGACCTTTTGCGAGGGCGAACGATGACAGCGGATGAACTGGGAAAAATCTGGGCGGATCACATTACGGGCGAGTTTGTCACCAAGGACGTTGAAGCGACCATTACCACGATGGTCGAGGACGCCTCTGTCAACCACGTGCCAGTCGGCACGGGCGGCCGCGGCAAGGATCAGCTGCGGACGTTCTACCGCGACAACTTCATCCCAAGTTGGCCCGACGATTTGCAAATGAGCGTGAGCAACCGCGTGGTCGGCGACAGTCAACTGGTGGAGGAATTGCACCTGCGCTTCACGCACAGCAAGCGCATGGAGTGGTTTTTACCCGGCGTGGCGCCGACGAACAAGGTCGTGGACATCGATCTGGTGGTGGTCGTGCAGTTTCGCGGCGATAAGCTGGCGTGCGAGCGGATTTACTGGGATCAGGCGACCGTGCTGCGTCAGGTTGGGTTGCTGAAGTGACGCCCGCTGCGCGGGAAATCCGAAATCCGAAGAAGAAAACGAATACCCTTGGAGCGCGGGCGTCCCGCCCACATCCTCGTGGCTTGGCAGCGGGCGAGACGCCCGCGCTCCCACGGCTTTTCTTCTTCGGGTTTCGGATTTGTTTCGGATTTCGGATTTTTCTTACTGCTGGGCGTTTTCCACCGCGAGCGCTGCCGATGCTGCGAGCGAATGGAGGATCTCGACATCGTCCGCAGCGAACGGCCCTGAGCGCTTGTTGAGCACCTGGAAAACGCCCAGCACGCGGCCATCGCGTCCGGTCATGGGCAGCGTCAGCAGGTTGCGCGTGGTATAGCCGGTGCGGCGATCCACCTCCGCGTTGAAACGCGGGTCCGTGTAGGGATCCTCAAGGTTGATCGTCTCGGCGTTCAGCGCCACCGTGCCCGCGATGCCCTTGCCCAGCGGCACGCGAATCTCGCCGACCTCGTCGCCCAGCGCCACCTTCGACCACAACTCGCGGCGTAGGGGATCGACCAGGTAGATCGTCGCCCGTTCGGCGTTGGCTAGGCGGGTTGTGATCTCCCCCAACAGACGCAGCAGTTCGTCCAGGTGCGGGGCGCTCATCAGACGCCGCGTCGTCTCAAGCAGCAAGTGCAGCCGTTCGACGTTTCGCTCGGCACGCACTTGCTGCCGTTCGAGTTCGCGCAGGGCCGCCCGCAGCCGGGCGCCGTACCAGGCAGCACCAAGGAGCGCGGCGAACACGGCGACGCCCGCGACGGCGAGGCTGCTGAGCCACAAGGCGCCCACAAGCATGCCCGCTACGGCGACGCTGCCGACGCCGACGGTCACCGCGACCGCCGGGCGCCTGCGCATCCATCGGCGCAGGCGCTCCCACGGTCCCGCCGGCCTGGCCGCGATGGGCTCGCCCGCGAGGAAGCCACGCAGTTCGTTCGCAAGGGCCTCCGCGGTGGCATAGCGGCGCTGCGGTTCCTTGCGCAGACAGGTCAGGCAAATGGTTTCGAGATCCCGCGGCACCTTCGGCTGCAGGCGCGTCGGCGGCGCCGGTTCCTCGTAGATGATGCGATGCAGCATCTCCAGCGGCGTCGTGCCCTCGAACGGCGGGTGGCCGGTCAGGCATTCGTAGAGGATCGCTCCGAGCGCATACACATCCGCTGACGGCCCTGCCTCCTTGGTGCGGCCGTCGGCCTGTTCAGGGGCCATGTAGTTCGGCGTGCCGAGAATCTCACCGGAGCGCGTCGGGTGATCGACCACGGTCCCGGCTGTTGCCTGTTCGAGACGACGCGCGAGGCCGAAGTCAATGATTTTCGGCGTGCCGTCGCGGTCGAGGAGGATATTGCCCGGTTTGAGATCGCGATGGGCGACGCCCTTCTGATGAGCGTAATGGATGGCCCGCGCGGCCGCTTCGAGCCACTGGGCCGCCTGTCGGGCCGGCGGCAACCCCTTCCCCAACCGGCGTGCGAGGTTGACGCCGTCGATGCACTCCATCACGAAACACAGACGATCCTCATGCTCCAGGACCGCGTGGAGCTGCACGATGTTCGGATGGCGCAGGCTGGCGAGCAGCTGGGCCTCACGCAGAAAGCGCACCCGCGCCACCGGATTGGCGCAGGTCTCGGCGTGGATCATTTTCAGCGCGACCGTGCGGTTGAGGCCAACCTCGCGCGCCTTGTAGACGACGCCCATGCCGCCGCGGCCACAGACCCTTCCTTGCAAATCCGTTGCCCCGTTTGTGGCGAGCCACCGCTCCCACCGGCTGCCGATGCCCCCGAAGTGTCCCTGCCCCTCGCTCGGTTCACCGTCAGCCCAGCCTCACCCACGGTGCTCGACGGCAGGGCTCCTCCCCCGGCGCGATCACGCGAGTTGCCCGCCATCCCCGGCTT
>DASPXY010001609.1:0-6113 GCA_035637055.1 Gemmataceae bacterium
TCACCTGGTCACCTGGTCACCTGGTCACCGTGTCATCCTCACGCGGGCCTGAAACAGCCTTCCTTCTGTATGTTTGAAGAGTCGAACGCTCGGGCGGCGCAACACCGCCCATGGTGCAAAGCACCAAACTAGAGCGGTTCGTAGTTGCCTTGCGCACACTAACCCGAAGCGTCAGCGAGGAAGCTGGCCGGATCCTCGCTCACGCTTCGGGTTAGTGTATGCCACGCCAGGGCGAACCGCTCTAGACCAATGTCCCAGAGTTTACCCGCCCCTATTCTATCAAGGTGGATGTTGGCTTTGGAGGGTGGCAATATCGCCGTCCTCCGAAGCGCAAGGCCATTCTGCCCGCGGCGATCAGGCCGAACAAGAAAAAAGACTGTGAGGTTGCGCCTCGTAGTGGGGACTACTATGAGGAGGAAGACATTTGTCGAACCGGTCAGAGCGCCGCTGTCATGCCCCCGCGACCCGAACAACTGTTGCGCCGCATTCGCAAACTGGCGACCCAAGCCGCGCCGGAGCCGGACAGCGATGCGGTGCTGCTCGGCCGCTTCCTCCGCCATCAGGACGAAGCCGCCTTCGCCACCCTGGTTCGGCGGCATGGTCCGCTCGTGCTGGCGGTCGGTCGCCGTGTGCTTGGGGATCTCCATGCGGCCGAGGACGTCCTGCAGGCGACCTTTCTGTTGCTGGCCCGCAAGGCCGGCACCGTGCGCACCGCAACGCTGGCGGCTTGGTTGCATGGCACCGCACGGCGCCTCGCGTTGAAGTGTCACCGGGCTGACACTCGCCGTCGGCAGCGAGAGGTTCGCGCCGTCCGCACAGCTCCCGACCGCCAGCCAGCGGATCCCCTCGATGAACTCACGGCCCGCGAACTGCTGCGCATCCTCGACGAGGAAGTGCAGCGGTTGCCGGAGGCGTTTCGCTTGCCGGTGCTCCTGTGCTGCCTCGAAGGCCGGACGCAGGAGGAAGCAGCCCGCCTGCTCGGCTGGACAGCGGGGTCCGTGCGCGGCCGCCTGGAGCGCGGACGCAAACGCCTGCACACACGGCTGGCGCGGCGCGGGTTGACGCTGTCGGCAGTGTTGGCGGCGGCTGAACTATCGCGGGGGGCGGTCTCGGCCTCCTTGTTAGGGACCACGATACAGGCCGCGATGCTGTTCGCGGCGGGAAAAGCGGTGACAGATGGGCTAGTGTCGGCCAACGTCGCCCGTCTAACGAAAGGAGCGCTGCAGGCCATGTTGCTCAAGAAGCTCACCTTCACGGCCGTTCTGCTGCTGGCGGTCGGGGTCGCCGCTTTCACCGGGCCGCTGGCTTACCGTTCGCTGGGCGGGGGCCAGACCGGGCCACAACGCCCGCAGGGGGCACCAGTCCAGGGAACTGAAGAGGCTCGCCCCCAACGCTTCCCCACCGCGGAACCTTCCTCCCACTGGGGACAACCACACAACGGCCTGAGGCTCGGCGTTGTAGCGGAAGGGCCGGGACGCGGCGGCGCGCGCTTCGCATTCGCCCTCGAAAATGTCGGCAAAGACGATCTCGTCATCAACCTTGGTGCGATGCTCGCCAACGGCAAGAAACAGTATCCCTCGGCGCTGCGGCTCACGCTGACGGACGCCAAGGGAGCCGAACGCCATCTGCGACGGACGTTCGCGTTCGTCGCCGGCAGGGTCGATCCGTTCGTCGTTCCGCTGCCCGTCGGCAGCCGCTACACGCTCCGCTACGACCTGGCCGACTTCATGGACGAGGAACGACCGGGAGAGCCGTTCGCTCCTGGCCCGTACGGGGCCGCGGTCGAATTCATCGGCAAGGCGGTCGCTCGGGAAGAAACCAACTCGGACAGCGCCGGGCTGGCCCTCATGCCTTACTGGACGGGGACCGTCCGGTCGGCGGCGTGTAAGCTGACGTTGCCGGTCGAACCCCAGGCACCGCAGATCCGGCCGGGGCCGCTGGGTCCGAAGCAAGACGCGCCCCCAGAGGCCAGGCCGTTGCGGGCGACGCTGGGCGTCAATCAGCAAACCTTCGTGGAGGGAGAGACCGGTACGCTCCAACTCAGCTTCATCCTGATCAACGACAGCGGCAAGGTCATCGACCCCAAGGTTCCTGCCTCGAAGATCATCGTCAACGGCAAGGCGCTGCCCGACTCCGCATTCATCCTCGGGAACGGCCCACGGCCCACCAACTTCAACGCGATGCAGCCAGGGGAGCGCGTGGAGTTCGGCGCCGGCCTGGGGAGGTACTTCCGGCAAGCGGGTGTCTATCGCGTGTCCTGGGAAGGTGAGAACTTCCGTTCGGCGGAAATCACCTTCAACGTGGAGCGAAAGAATAGTAATTGAGTTGAGAACCCCCAGAGTGCAGTGCCCCTCCTCGGAGCGCGGGCGTTCTGCCCGCGCTCGGTATCATAAACACATCTTATTCAGGCTCCGATGGAGCCTGTCCGTTTGCTGGAGGGCGAGGCTCCTGCCGAGCCGCAATCAGGCTCGGCAGGAGCCTCGCCCTCCAGCAAACGGACAATCCCAACTGCAGCGTGTAGGAGAGCGAGTGGAGACTCCTCGGTAGGCCACGCATTCCGGCCGCAGCGAGAGATTTTGCGCTGCCGAGCGCCTCATTTGCTACAGTAGCGCATCTAGTCTTCAGGGAGCGAGATGTCCAACAACCACGACGATCAGGACCGGCTGGCCCGGTGGCGCCAGTACCTTGCGCTGCTCGCGCGGCTGCACCTGGATGCCCGGTTGCGCAGCAAACTGGACCCGTCCGACGTCGTCCAGCAGACGCTGTTGCGCGCCCACGAGAAACTGCACCAGTTTCGCGGCGACGGCGACACCGAACTGCGCGGCTGGTTGCGGCAAATCCTCGCGAACACCCTCGCCGAAGCGGCGCGGCGATTCGGCGCCGACGCCCGTGATATCGCCCGCGAGCGCTCCCTGGAGGGCGGTTTGGATCAGTCCTCGGGGCGGCTGGAGGCGTGGCTGGCGGCCGAGCAGTCCTCGCCGAGCCAGCACGCCCAGCACGAGGAGCAGTTGTTCCGCCTGGCGGCGGCCCTGGCGGAATTGCCGGACGATCAGCGGCGCGCCGTGGAGTTGCATCATCTCCTGGGCTGTCCGGTCGCCGACGTCGCCGAGCAAATGGGGCGCACCAAGCAGGCGATCGTCGGCCTGCTCTTTCGGGGACTGAAACGGTTGCGGCAGCTGATGGCCGAGGCGGAGGAGACATGAGCGATCCCATAAAAACCGAGGCACTGGGGCGCGACGAACGCCTGGCCGAGATCCTGCTGGGCTATCTTGAGGCCGCACAGGACGGCACCGCGCCCGATCGTCGGCGTCTGCTCGCCGACCACCCCGATTTCGCCGCCGACCTGGAAGAGTTCTTCGCCGGCCGCGATCAGATGGACCTGCTCGCCGCCCAGATGCGCGACGATGCTGGGCTGAGCGCGCTGCCGCACAGTTCGCCGCTGCTGAATCGCCGCGCGGGCGCTGCTCCGCTCGGCGAAATCGGTGATTTTCGCGTCCTCCGTGAGATCGGCCGCGGCGGTATGGCCGTCGTCTACGAGGCGGAGCAGATTTCACTCGGCCGGCGCGTCGCCCTGAAAATGTTGCCCTTCGCCGCCGCCCTCGACCCGAAACAGCTGCAGCGCTTCAAGAACGAAGCGCAGGCCGCCGCCCACCTGCACCATCCGAACATTGTGCCGGTTTACGCGATCGGCTACGAGCGCGGCGTGCCGTACTACGCCATGCAATTCATCAATGGGCAGAGCCTCGCCGCTCTCATCGAGGAGTTGCGCCAGCAGACCGGCAGGGAGGATCGAGGATCGAAGATTGAGGATCGAGGATCGAAAAGAGGCGCAGGCAGCACGCTGGCGCAGCTGGGCCCCCTGAGTCGGACCCTTTTCGGTGACTCGCGATCCTCGATCCTCGATCCTCGATCTTCGATCTTCCACCGCGTGGCGCTACTGGCCAAGCGCGCCGCCGAGGCGCTCGAACACGCTCACCAGTTCGGCATCGTCCACCGTGACATCAAGCCGGCGAACCTGCTGCTCGACGCTCACGGCAACCTCTGGGTCACCGACTTCGGCCTGGCCCTGATGCAGAGTGACACCGCCCTGACAGCGACCGGCGAGGTGCTGGGAACGCTGCGCTACATGTCGCCCGAGCAAGCGGCGGCCCGGCGCGGCGTCGTCGATCACCGCACCGACATTTACGCCCTCGGCGTCACCCTCTATGAGCTGCTCACGCTCCGCCCCGTGTTCGACGGCGCCGATCGACACGAGTTGCTGTCGCACATCGCCTTCGACGAGCCGACGCCGCCGCATGTCATTGACCGCTCGATTCCCGCCGAACTCGAAACGGTCGTGCTCAAGGCGATGGCGAAGGAACCCGCCGAGCGCTATGCCACCGCCCAGGATCTCGCCGACGACTTGCAGCGTTTCCTGGATGACAAGCCGATCCTCGCCCGCCGGCCGACGCTGTTGGAGCGTGCCCGCAAGTGGTCGCGGCGTCATCGCGCCGTCGTTGTCTGCGCGTCGATCTTGCTGCTGGTGGCCCTGGTCGCCCTGCTGGTCAGCACGTTGGTGATCGCCAGCGCTCATGGCCGGACCCTGGCGGCGTACGAGGCCGAACGTGCCCGGGCGCGCGAGGCGGAACAGCAGCGGAAACGCGCCGAGGAGAGTTTCCAGCAGGCGCGGCGGCTCGTCGATTTCTTCACGCAGGTTTGCGAGCAAGAACTCGCCGACATGCCGCCGCTCCAGGGATTGCGCAAACGGCTGCTGGAGGCGGCGCTTGATTACTATCAGGATTTCATCGACCAGCGCCGCGATGATCCGTCGATTCAGGCCGCACTGGCTGCGAGCCACGCTCAGGTGACCAAACTCCTTGGCGAGTTAACTGCCCTGCAAGGCTCGGGCCGCTTCTTCCTCCTCACGGATCGCCTCGTGCAACAAGAACTGGATTTAAACGAGGAACAAAGGCGTAAAACTGAGGGGCTGGCGAAGGAGTTTGCCCGGCGCTGGCGGGCGGACTTCTTCGCCAGACCCAAGCCCAGCGCGCAGGAGCGCCGGGCGCGTTCGCTGGAGTTAGTGAGGACCACCGAGAAGGCCCTCGCGGAGATCCTCACAGTCGCCCAGGATCGGCGGCTCAAGCAGATCGACCTGCAGGTGCGGCAGCAAGGGCCGCACGGCTTCACCGCGCCGGAGATCGCCGGCGCTCTCAAACTTACCGCCCGGCAAAAGGAGCAAATTCGGGCCGTGCAGGATGAGGCTCACGTCGCGTTCATGGAGCGACTGCAGCGCGGACCGTGGCCCCCGCCGCCGGGCAAACCGCTGGAGGATCCCTGGGGCGGCGTGCGAGCAAAGGTTCTCGACCTGTTGACGCCGCAGCAACGGGAGCGCTGGCGTGAGCTGACCGGCGAACCGATCAAGGGGCACGTCCGTTTCATGCCCTTCGGCCCGGACGCGCCGTTTCCGCCGCCCGTCTTTGGCCCGTCCGGCTTCGGCCCGCCCCCCGGGCTGCCTGGCCCCGGTTTCCGCTCCCCCGACCAGTAGAGCGCGGCGAAACCCCTCCCCCCAACCCCCTCCCCTGAGAGGAGAGGGGGAGAAGAAAGAAGCATCGTTTGGCTTGCTCCCCCTCTCCGTTTCGGGGAGGGGGTTGGGGGGGAGGGGTTTCGAGGCGAGCGCACCCTGGCAATGTTTCCGCATCGAGGAACGTCATGACCCATCGACGCTGTCTGGCCGTCAATCTGTTTGTGGTCGTCATCCTGGCGACCGCCCCGCTGGTGGCGACCCAGCCGAATCAAGCCGGGCAACCGCCGCCCGACAAGAAGGAGTTCGGCAAGAAGGACTTCTTCGGCAAGGGCGGCTTCGGCCCCGGACCGATGGGCCAGCGGCGCAAGCTCATCCCGATGTTCGACAAGGACGGCGACGGCCGACTCAATGACGAAGAACGCGCCGCCGCTCGCGAATTCATCCAGAAAGGCGGCGGCAAGGGCGGGTTCCCCGGTTTCGGCAAGGGCGGCTTTGGCAAAGGCGTCTTCGGTCCCGGCAATTTCCTGGCCAAGCCGTTCCTCGAAGCCGTGGACACCAACAAGGACGGTCTGCTGACGAAGGCCGAGTTGCTCGCCGGCATCAAGAAGTT
>DASPXY010001610.1:0-2272 GCA_035637055.1 Gemmataceae bacterium
CTGAGGATTGGGTTCAGCCAGTGGTGCCCGAACCGCCTCCCTCGGTTGACAACTGGGTCAAGGCCGTCCCCCTGGATGACCTCCCCGAACCGCCCACGCCTCCGCCGCCCCCCAAGGCCGCGCCGGCGGAGGAACCCATGCCGATCGCGCTGGAGCCTGACGAGGACTGGCAATTGTCGATCGACGACGAAGCCGGCGAGCCGAAATGAGCGGGGCGTTCCGCTCATGGATTCTCAGGCGAAGAGGCGGTGCCGCCCGGGCGCAGGCGCGGCCGCGGAACTCGGGGCCACCAGGCCCTTGCGGATCAGCAAGCCGGACGGGGCCAGCACGAAAAGCACAAGCCCCACAATAATTATCGTGTTCTGCCAGGACTTGTAGCGCAGCGACGAGATCGCCTGATACCGCACGGTCTCCTCGAAACGCCGCCGTTCGTCCTGGTTGAGGATCTTGCCGAGTTCCCGCTCGAAGTCGTCCCGGGACCAGAACTGCTTCGCTTTCAAAGGCTCGAGTTTCTGCAACACGGCCGACGTCACCCCGTCCTCACGCAACGCAGTGAACGACGTGGCGGTGAGTTCATACCAACTCGAGGATCGTGTCGGCAGGGCCGGGTAAGCCCAGAAAAAGCCAACACAGGCGATACCCAGCCCGAGCAGCGCCAGCACGACCGCCGCGCGCGCAAAGCGCCGGCGACTGCGCACCTCGATCTCCACCGACCGCTCGCAACTGGGACAGACGATGGTTTGCCGACAAATCGCTTCCCGAGGACGGTCGATGGCCAGTTCGGCGTAACCCTTCCTGCCTTCCGGTCGCCCCGGGGTCGGGGTTCCATTTGCCCCAGCGGCGCATCCCAGTTTGAGGACCATCTGGCCGCGCGGTGCCCGGATCCAGGGCGGTGCCAGGAGGAACGTGAGCAGTACCATGAGGGCGAAGCCGATGTAGCAGCCAAAGAGGACACTGTCCGAGACATCGGGGAAGAGCAACCAGCGCACGACCCGCGCGGTAAACGTCATCTCTTCGCCCCACGCGCCGCCGAGCCGCCGCAGGTCATGCTCCCAGTCCGTGAGCGGACAGTTCACGTCAATCAAGGCTTCGACCGCGACGATCAGGATGATGGCCATGTGGATCCAGCGGAACCACGGATTGCGGATCCAGCGCCAGCGGAAGACGATGCCGACGATGATGGCCAGCTGGCCGAAGATGAGAAAGACCATCAGGGTCAGGTGAATGGCGGACATCACGTCCGCAGCGACGCGATACAACATGATCGGCCTCGGCGAGGATCAAGTTAGGCTTGCCTATCTACTGATTCGGATGCCGGCGATCGGCATTTATTCCCTGATTCGAGAAGCGTCTGGCCGTCGAGTACATAGGATCGTGTAGCCGCGGCGTTCGGCGACTTCCGTCATCCCGAAATGGTCCGCCATGATCGGGCCGACCTGGTCCGGCTGCTTCGTCACGAGGGAGAGGCGCCCGCCCGGCCGCAGCAGTACCGCTGCGCGCTCAATGAACAGCCGCGCGATGTTGAGTTGGGCGTAGTAGGGCGGATTCGCGAGCACCACGTCGAAGTTGCCCTCCGGGACGCCGTCCACGCGACTCGTCGCCACTGTCTCAAATGAGGTCAGACCGTTGGCACGGGCGTTGTGCTCGGCCAGGGCAATCGCCCGCACGTTGCTGTCGAGAAAGGCAACGTGGGCGTCTGGCCCGGCACGCATCCCGACGCACACACCATTCGTCCCGCAACCGCAGCCGATGTCGAGGATTTCCTCGCCAGGGTTGACCTCGGTCGTCTCGACCAGCGCCCGCGCCCCGTCGTCGAAGCGCCCATAGGAGAAGACACCGGGGCGCGACAGGAAACGCAGGGAGGACAGTTCGCCGCGGCTGACCTGGAACGTGACCTCGTGCCGTCGCCGCCGGCGCTCGCCGTCGCGCTGGGCCCAGAAGACGGCGTTACCGGGGGTATGAACCCTCCCAAATATCTTCTTCAGGGCGGCGGGGATGAGTTCGTCCTTCTCGTAGGGGGAGAAGACGACCAGCCGGCCGTGCGGCCGCAGCACGTGGAACGCCTGTTCGAGCATGTCGAGTTTGAGCATGCGTTCGCCGCCTTGCGGGATGGCGTAGACGAGGCCCTGCAACGGTTCAGGCAGATCCCAGAGATCCGGCAGCGTCACGACCGAGGCGGTCAGACCGCGTTCGCCGAGTTCTTCTCGTAACCGCTCCGCCTGGTAGAGATCCATCTGATAGCAGATAATCTCACCCGTGAATAGCGGTTGTA
>DASPXY010001611.1:0-9248 GCA_035637055.1 Gemmataceae bacterium
AGCTCCAGAGAATTGCCGACTTTCGCGAGCGCTTCGGTCAAGATCTCGCCAGCGGCGGCGACTTCGCCTTGCAACAGTGCCAGGTCGGCAAGCGCGACCCAGAACAATCCCTGTCGCGGCTCTCGTGCCCGCGCTCTCCACAGCAAGTCGGCAGCGGCACCCACTCGCCCGCGCGCTGCCAGGACTTCCGCGCGCAGCACCACAAGCCGGGGCGAATCCGGGGCGCCTCGTTCGGCGCGCTCCAGGGCGGCCTCGACTTCTCCCCATTTCCGCTCCGCTTCGGGCAATGCTGCGTTGCGCAGCATCAGCGCGCGGGCCAGCAGCGGCCAGACTTCCTGTGGAGGGGCTGGCAGTTCAGCCGCCGGCCGCAATTCCCTCAGCGCCTCGTCCACGGCGCCGACGTCCAGAAGGGCGCTCCCCAGGGCGGCACGGGCGGAGGCCAACCCCGGATCGAGCCTCACCGCCTGACGTGCCGCGGCGAGGCGCCGTTCGCGATCACCGGCCTCCGCGGAGCAGCGGGTCAGCGCGACCTCCACACGGGCGGCCCAGGCCGGCGTCAGCCCCGGGGTGGCTCGCACCACTTCAAGCAAATCGCCCGCCTCCGCCGCCAGGCCGCGCCGCCGCAGCGCCCGCGCCTGGAGATAACTCGGCAATGGCGAAGCCGGGTGCGCCTTCCGCAGACTGTCGCTCAGTTTGGCCGCCTCGGCGCCCTGGCCATCCTCGATCAGGAGATCCGCCAGGAGGGCGAGCAGTTCACCGGACGTGGGCAGCGCCTTCAGGCCGCGCCGCAGACACACGACCGCCTCGGGAGCGCGGCCCTGCTGCAGTTCCAGAGCGGCCAGGGCCACGTACATCCGCTCGTCGCGCGGATGACGCTCCGCACCGCGCTCCAGAGCCTGGCGGGCCCGGTCCACCTGGCCGCGCACCTTTTCCATGTCGGCGACGGCGAGGAGCACGTCGGCGTCTTCGGGCGCCAGTTCGGCGGCGCGGGTCAGGTCGGCGGCAGCCTCGTCGGCAGCGCCGCGGTCGCGGTGATAGCGAGCCCGGATCAGCAACGCCCGCGACGAACGCGGGTTGGCCTTGATCAGCTCGCCCATCAGGGCAGCAACATCCTCCAGTTTGTTCTGCCGCTGCAGCAATTCGGCCAGCCCGCGATAACTGTCCAGGTGAGCCGGTGCCTTCTGGATCGCCCGCGCGAGGGCCGCCGCTGCCGCGGTCGCATCGCCACGCGCCTCCTGACAGCGACCCAGTTCAAACTCTAACTCGCCCTCCTTGAGGAACGCGGCGATCAGCACCTCCAGGTGACCGATCGCCTCGGGCCAGTTATCGAGATCCATCGCCGCTTCCACCGCCCGCCGCCGCACGTCATGCCGCTCGGGACTGCGCCGCAGAACACGCTCCAGGGCCAGGAAGGCCTGGAAACGTTCCTCGGGCAGTTTGTCCAGGGCCAGGGCGTGGCCGGCGAGGGCTTCAAGGTCGTTGGGCTCGTAAGCGAGATAATGATTGAAATAGGTGACCGCGTGGCTGAAATGGCCCTGCTCGACCGCACGCCGCGCCTGGCGGAGCAGGCTGCCGGCGTTGCTCCGGACCTGGTAGCCGTGCAGCAGATGAGCGCAGGTGCAGAGAATGGCGAGGCTGGCGAGGGTCCAGAGGAGGAGCCGCACGTTGAGTTTTCGGGACACGGGTGGCTCTCTTGAAGTTGGGGTGAATGGTGGCATCGGTCAGCGCTCAGGTCTCCCCTCTCCCGCAAGGGGAGAGGGGAGCAAGAAACCGGACGCCGCCATTATCCTATCTCTAGCTCACTTTCGCACCCTTGTAAACAGAACAGGTGGACCACCCGGAAGATGGCCCACCTGTTCAGAAAGGGTGATTCACGATCTGGAAAATCGTCATCAGGCGACGACAGTGGCTTTCCGCCGTCGCAGCAAGACCAGGGCAGGCAGCCCAATCAGGCCGAGGATAATCGCGCCCGGCTCAGGGATCACGTGACCGTGGTTGTGGTTGTTCCTGTTGTTCATCCGTTGCTGTTGCCGCTGCTGCTGCCGTTGGCGCTGCTGTTGCGTCTGTGCCTGCGACTGCGACTGCGATTGCGACTGCGACTGTGTGTTCGTGTTGGTATTTGTATTGGTGTTGGTATTGGTGCCGGTATTCGTGTTGGTGTTCGTGCCCGTGTTCGTATTTGTGTTGGTCGGCGTGTTCGTGTTGGTGTTCGTGAGCGTCGGGGTAAAGAAGATACTCTGGCTCTGCGTTGGGGTCGAGGTATTCGGCGTTGTGGTCGTGGTCGTGGTTGACGGAGTGGTCGTCCCGGTGGTATTCGCGGTGGTCGCCGGAGTCCCGTTACCGCCACCGGTCCCGCCACCTGTGCCGCCGCCGGCGAACCCGGGCGTCGCCGACCCAATCCCGCCCACGCCACCCACGCCAGGGAAGCCACCGCCACCGGCGCCGATGCCTGCGGGCATGCCGCCGATCAGACCGGCCGCCCCGCCACCGCCAACGGCCCCTGGCGCCACCGGCGCCACCGGCGTCGGCGTCGGGGCTGTGCCGGGAGCTGTCCCGACCGCCGGCACCACCCCACGGCCAAAGTCTTCACGCTCCAGCGAAGCCGCGAGGTCGGCAATCCGCACGTCCGCATCGACCGGCGGCAGGTCGGACGTAAAGCCGATCAGGGTGCTGTGGTAGCCGAGCTTCACGATGTTGTCCTTGTTCCAGTCGGCACGGAACACCGCCTGGAAGCCCATGCCTTCTTCCGAAACCAGTGCTTGCGCCTCGTCCGTCCCCGCCGCGTAGAGCAGCGAAACGAAATCGGGCTCCCGGCCGCCATCCGCCGCTTTCAGCAAGTTCTTCTCCCACGCTGCCAGGACGATGCCCTTGCCCTCGTCCTTGGTGAGTTGGTCGAAGGCGGAGGCCATTTTCAAGTTCAGGTTGCTCTTGCTGACGCCGAACGACCGCGCCAGTTCACCCCGCAGCGGGATGGCGGGCGCCCGTGGGACGTAGCGGCGCACGGGCAGATCTTTTACGACCGAGGGGTTGCTGGACACCGCCAGCCGAATCATCTTGTCTTCGCGGTTGGGCAGAGTTTCCTTCACGCCGTTCTTGTTGCGATCCGGCACGCGCAGGGCGAACCCACTCGCCTTGAAATGGCCCCAGGACGTAATGAGCCGCGGATCCACGAGGAGTTTCACCGAGGTGCTCGCCACGTCCTCGCTGACGTTGATCTTGCCGGCGGGAACCTCGCCTTCCCACTGGTACATGCCGCGATCGTTGACCACTTGATACAGGTAGAGGTACCTCGCCTTGGTATCGAGCGCGGGCGAGAAGGAGTCCTTCTTGCTGCGGCCCTCGATGAACATCTGATCGAAGTTCTCCAGGCCGGTCCCCCAGGTGTCGCCCTCGGTGCCGACGCGCTCGAAGACGGCGAAATACACGGTGCCGCCGATCACGCGCTTGCCGGCGTTCTCGCCCAGCAGGGCCGGCAGGACCGGGAGGCCGTTGCGTTCCGAGTCGGCCAGCCGGCCGGGTTCGGTGTACCCTTCGCGGATCAGCGAACGCTGCTTGGGCCGTTCCGGACCGCCCGCTTGCTGGGCGCTGACGGCGCCGCCGAGGAGCAGAACAGCCAATGTCCCGACAATCGTCAGGAGGGCGGCTTTGCACGGAGCGTACTTGGATGCGTTCCTTGTCATGGCGCAGCTCTTTCCGGATGGGGAGAACCGACGGATCAATGCCTGCTTCTCTGCCCTGCCTGTAGCAAGAGCCGTGCCGCGACCTTGCGAAGCAACGATTTTCCTGGAGAGGCAGGCAATTGGCGTGATTCTCGGGCTCTGGGACAGGTTTCCGCCGGAAGGCCGACCGCCGGTGAGAGTGCCGGCAGCCGACCGTTGTACATGGGGGGAGGGGAGATTAACAAACCCTGTTAAGTTTTGTTTGCGCCCGGGTCGGCCTCGTGACCTTCCCGTTTCGGCGCTGCTCGACGGCGTGCGAGACAGTTTTTCAGCACACGGAACGATTTCCGCACGGCGCGGCGCATGAAGTGGGCGCCAATAGTCAGGGCCGATCGCAACGTCGGCCGGATCACGCGCAGCGCCGCCATTGGCTGCGTATCCGGACAAAAACGCTCTTTGAACTGCGTTTTGCCCTTCTGATGGTCGAAGCAGGTGACGCCTTCTTGCGCCAGGCGATGCATCAGCAGCACCCAGGCGGCGGTTCCCGGACTGCGGACGCGACCGACGCTCTCCGCCGCCACTCCCTGCTGATAGCAGTGCAGTTTCTCGCGCGTGCGATAGCCGTAGACGATGGCCAACGGTTTGCCCTCGTGCGCCAGCCGCGCCAGGACCGTCCCACCCACGGCGCCGAGCGCCAGGGCCAGGCTGCGGTGGAACTCAGCATGGTGCGGGGCGAAACTGCCCGCCTTGCCGGCCGTCGCCCAGCGCTGGCGGTGCAACTCAACCATCTGATCGAAGAATCGGTTGATCTGTGCGGCGTCGCTGGCCACCTCGAACTGCATGCCCTCCAACTCGATGTCGCGGAGCATTTTGCGAGCCTGACGCCGGTTTTCGGAGGATAGCCGTCCCAGGTAGGCATCGAAGCCGCCGGCGAGGTTCGAGAGATAGCAAACGCTCAGATCCCGGATGCTCACGTGCCGGCAACCGCCCTTGAAGCGATCGGTCAACTTCAGCAAGGGCGAGTCGATGCGCAACCCGGTCAGATCCAATTCGTCCCAGCGCAGCTCGCGAGCGCCGCACAGGATCGGCGTCACTGCGTTGAGGCAGGCGTCCTCCTCGCCCGGGGCAGCGAGCAGTTCGAGATACTCCGGGAAGGTGCCTTCAAATTCCTGCTCGCCCGTCGAGACGAAACCCAGACGACGCGCACCGAGGAGCGGCACGCCGTAGCGCTGGCGGTAGAGCGGCAGCACGCCGACGAGTTGCGGGCCACGACGGACGGTAAGGATACGCAGCCCGCGACCGCCCTCGCCGTAGACCGGCCCGTAGACGCGCCACCACTGGCGCACCCACTCCCAGGACAGCGGCGGCGCGGCCGCGGCACTGACCGCAAACAGTTCGTTCCAGTCCGCCTGGAGAGCCTCCAGTTCGGCAGTTTCGCGGACAATGTGGACCGCATAAGTTGGAGCGACAGCAGGTAACGCGGGGGCGGTCAGGAGTTGTGTCATGGCAGTTCCGTTGTGCTCAGGAAGACAGCAAGTGGAGGCGGCGGAGGCTCGCCTTGAGGCCGCGGAAGACGCCGCGCAAATCGCGATCGAGATTGCCGGGCAGACAGCTCAGGGCGAACTGCGCGAGGATGCGTGGCTGCCACGGATTGTAGGCGAGACTGCGGGCCAGGTAGCGGCGAGCGCTGTGGTAATCGCCCGCCTCGACGAACTCGCCGCCGACCCACGCATTCGCGCGGGCCAGCACCTGGCGAATCATCTTTTTCGGCAGGGCGATGTCGTTGCGATGGTGAGCCAGCGCCGCCGTGATCGTTTTCAGATAGTTAATGGCGGTATCGCCGAGCAAGCGCGTCAGGCGATCCGCCATGCCCACCTGATACTGGATCGACGGCAGATCGACGAACGCGACCGGCCCCTCGCGGCAGGTGCGGAAGTGAAACTCGTAGTCCTCACCGGTGGCGAAATCCTCGCGGAACGCCTTCACCTTTTCCACGCGCTCGCGCCGCACAAGCGCCGTCGAAGTGTGGACGAGGTTGCCCACGAACATTTGCGACCCGATATTGCCACTGTAGACCCTGGCGCCGGCGACCACCTCGCCCAGTTCCGGCACGATCCGTTCTAGTGGGTACGATTCCTGAAACAAATCGTCAGTCGTGAACCAGCGATAGGCGTGATACATCGTGCGCAGGTAGCGCGGGTGCTCGACGTGCCCTTCGGGATCGACCGCCTCCATGTCGCTCCAGATCATGCCGGCGGCGGGCAGGTGGGCGAGGCAGGCGAGTTGCACCTGCAGTTTCCACAGCTTCCAGACGTCGTCGGAGTCGAGGAAGGCGACGTAATCGCCGCGAGCCAGGCGTAGCCCGTGGTTGCGGGCCGCCGACACGCCGCCGTTGGCCTGGCGAACATAGCGCACGCGCTCATCCTCGCCGTACCGTTCGCGCATGAGTTCGGCGGTGTTGTCACTGGAACCGTCATCGACGACGAGGATTTCGACGCGCGGATAGGTCTGGGCCAGGGCGCTGTCGATGGCGCGCGGCAGGCAATAGGCGCGATTGTAGGTCGGAATTAGCACACTTACGAGGCCATCCATCATCGTTTCCTCGGGGGCTGGCTGCTTCCCGCTTGCGGGTTAGCACACTTCACCTTGCGAACCCGCAAGCGGGGAGCGGTAGGGCCTGAGCGCGTAGAGAAAGTGCATGCAGCCCGCCAGATACAGCTCAAGGTGGAGCAGGCTCTGTTTGAAGTCCGGCGCCGCCACACGGGGGATGATCAGACTCTTTTCATCCGGATAGACGAAACCGCCGTACGCCGACACGCTGCCCTCGTAGCCCGCATCCACCAGCAGCGACAACCGGTCCCCGGGGCAATGCTCGCGGCCGCCGAACGGAAACGCGAACCAGCGTACCGGGCGGTCGATTTTGTCCTCAATCGTCCGCTTCGACTCCACCAACTCCGACCGCGCCTGCGCCAGCGGCACCGCGGCCATGTCCGGGTGCGTGACGGTGTGCGAGCCGATCTCGAACCCCATGCCGGCCATTTCGCGGACGTCGTCCCAGGTCAGGTTCGGCAGCTGTGGCAAGTCCCGATCCCACGGAAATACTTGATCGGTGCCGACATACCCCGAGGGCACGAAGAAGCACGCGGGGAGCCGATGTTCGGCCAGGACGCGGGCCGCGAACAGGTTATCGCGGTAGCAGTCGTCGAAAGTGATCGCCACCGTTCGCCGCGGGATCGGCTCGCCGGAGCGCGTGAGGCGGAACACCTCCGCCAGCGGCACGACGTGAAACCTGCGACGGAGCAGGCGGCACATGCGCCGAAAGCGAGCAGTGCTGACCGTCAGGCCGTCTTCGGGGATCGCATCGGTCACACGGTGAAAGAGCAGCACCGCCATGAAGGGACCGCGCCGCCAGCGGGCGAAGGTCTCCTGCAGCCGCATGAGGCCGCTGTACTTCCACAGGGCGTAGAAACCTGTCTTGACGAAGCTCTTCATGCGTGGGCTCTCGTGGGGCCGGTTGGGAACCGGCCTTCGCGCCTCTCGGGCCGCCTGGAAACCGGCCCACCGGAGAGGCGAGTCACTAAAATATAGGCCACGCGGACGGTTCATACCAAACTCAGGGAGATTGTCGTGGAACAATGTCTCGTTACAGGCGGAGCGGGATTTATCGGCTCGCATCTGGTGGAAGGTCTGCTCGCCCGCGGCGACCGGGTGCGCGTCCTGGACGATCTCAGCACCGGCAAGACGGCGAACCTGCAGCCCGTTGCCGACCGCATCGAGGTGGTCCGCGGCAGCGTCACCGATCCGGCGGTGGTGGACACGGCGGTGAAGGGCTGCCAGGTCATCTATCACCTGGCGGCGCTGCCGTCGGTGGCTCGCAGCGTCGAGGAGCCGGTGGCAAGCCACGAGGCCTGTGCGACAGGCACACTACGGGTGCTCGATGCGGCCCGCCGGTCGGGCGTGCGGCGGGTGATCTACGCGGCCAGCAGCAGTGCCTACGGCGATATTCCTGGGGCGGTGCGTCGCGAGAGCGAGCCCGTTTCGCCGATGTCGCCCTACGCGGCGGCGAAGCTGGCAGGCGAGTTCTACTGCCGCTGTTTCACAACGGTCTACGGTCTGGAGACGGTGCGCCTCCGTTTCTTCAACATCTTCGGGCCGCGCCAGGACGCGAGTAGCCCGTACTCCGGGGTCATCGCGTTGTTCATTGCCTTCATGTCGGAGGGCCGTACTCCGCGAATCGATGGCGATGGTTTGCAGTCGCGCGACTTCACGTATGTCGAAAACGTGGTGCAGGTGGCCCTCAAGGCGGCTCACGCTCCGGCGGCGTCGGGCAACGTCTACAACATCGGCAACGGCGCCAGCACCAGTGTGCTCGATCTCGTCAAGGCCCTGAACCAGTTGCTCGGAACCAATATCCAGCCGGTGCATGGCCCGGCGCGCCCCGGCGATGTGCGCCATTCGCAGGCGGATATTACCCTGGCGCGGCGCGACCTCGGGTATGAGCCGACGGTTCCGTTCATCGAGGGACTGCGGCGGACGCTGGAAGCACATCGGGCGCAACCACGCTGAACGGCTCCGCCGGTGAGGGACGGTTGGCGAGCAGCACGAAATCGCGGGCGTCAGCCACGGAGCCTTTCCACCCCGCTTCCGCCGCCTTGACGAGGTTGTACATCTCGCGCGCGGTGACGTAGTGGTAGTGGAACCGCGGCTCCTCGGCGGCGCGCCGTGCAAGTGCTTCGTGAAAGCGCACCGCGGGATCGCCGAGCAGCGCCTCGTGGCTCGACTCGATGGCGCCGTGGGCATGCAGCTTGACGAAGAACCAGTCGGGGCGCCCCGGCACCTGAACGCGAGCCCGCAGCCAGTTTTCCACACGCTCGATGTGCGGCGGTTGGCTGCCCTGCAGACAGCCGTTCTCCAATCGCGGGACAAACCCTCTTTTCGCGTGTTTCCAGTCAAACACGAGCGGCCCCTGGATCAACAGGAGCGAGTTGGGCGGCGGCCGGTTTCCTGCGTCGATACCAGTGTTGTGCGACCACGGGTGACCGGGGCGATCCGAGGCATAATAGATACTGTTGATCTTCCAAGTCTGCGTTGGATGCGGCGCCGACGGCATCGTGAAGTCGGCATAGCAGCCCGTTTGTCGCAGGATATCGAGTTCGTTGTTGACACCACAATTCCGACCGTTGGGGTCATTGTTGCACAGCGCCCAGTTGCCGTGAATAAAGCCGTAGGCCGGCTCGCCGGTCTCGCGATGCCGCGCCAGCAGACCGTGGCGCTCAGCGAACAGTTCTTTCGAGCGGTTCAGCAGGTCGGCGAGATGCTCGGCGGTATCGTTGTCGTGGTGCAGGTGAATCTCGACCTCACCGAAGCCATCGCGACAAAGGAGGGCGAGAGCGTCGAGGTGGTCGGGGTGGTAGTCCTCAATGGGATAGAAAAAGGTATGACGCGGCGGGCGGCCGTCGCTATCGCGGAAGTGGCCAAGGCGTCGCGGATACTCCCGAACCCAGTGGGCGACGCGAGCCTGTGCGACTTCCGGCGCAACCTTGCCGGCGTTGGGTTCGTAGTGGTCGGCGATGCAGAGCAGGAGATGGA
>DASPXY010001612.1:0-2155 GCA_035637055.1 Gemmataceae bacterium
GATGCACCTAACGCACGGGCGAGAACCGATCTCCCAGGAGCCGTTCACGGTCGACGATGCCTACGTGGACGTGGGCGCGGCATCCGGTCGCGAAGCCGCGGACCTCGGCGTGGGCGTGTTGAGCCCAGTGACGCTGGCCAAGCGGCCGCAGCGCTACGGCAGCGACAAGCTGGCCGCCCCGTGGGCTGGCCGTCGGGCCGCGTGCGCCGCACTGCTCGCGGCCGCTCGCGCCGTCGCCGCGAAAGAACCGCCGCCTGGGTCCGGAACGACCGTAATCGGCTTTGTCGTGGAGCAACAGCTCTCGGCCCGAGGGCTGCTCACCCTTGCAACCACCCGCGGCCCGTTCAGCGAAACCTGGATCGCGGACGACTCGCAGGGAGTGCGGGCCTTGCAGGCCGCGGATGCCGCCCTGCGGCCGAGCGATGCTGCCGCCCGGCCGCGCGCGGCGCTGGGCCAGCTCCACGCTTGGGAGATCGCGACCGCCTACGCCGGGACCGCAGTGGAGACCGTCTCTCTGGATGACGTAGAACGTACCAGCGCCGCAATCGCCGGCTGGCTCCGAGGCGAGCGCGAGCAATGAGAGTCCTGGCCCTGGCTGCCCTCGCAGCGTCCGCGAGCGCGCCGCTCCTGGCGCAGCAGCCGGCCCGCCTGGCCGAAGCGCAGTCTGTGCTTGCGCCGCTGGTCGAGAGCTACGGCGTTTCAGGTGCCGAGGCGCCCGTGCGCGCGGCGGTCGAGCGGCTGCTTCCTCAGTGGGCCAAGGCGAAATCGGAGACGGATACGGCGGGGAACCTGTGGGTGCGAGCCGGAAAGGGCGCACCCACCGTGGTTTTCGTTGCCCACCTCGACGAGATCGGGTTCGCGATAACCGCACTTCGGGACGACGGTTCGCTCGAGATCCAGGCAAGAGGTGGGTTCTTTCCGTCCCTGTTCGAGGCGGAACCTGCCCTGGTGCACACTGGCGCGGCCGTCGTGCCTGGTGTGTTCATGCCGCGCGACTCAGCCGGACCGGCCCCGCGGCGCACGCCCAGCGGATTTCGGGTCGACGTGGGCACCGCCTCGCGTGCTGCGACCGAGGGGCTCGGCATCCGTGTGGGCCACACCGTGACCATGCCCAAGCAGTACGTCCGCCTCGCAGGCACCCGCGCCACGGGGCGCTCGTTCGACGACCGGGTTGGGTGCGCCGCGCTGATCCTGGCGTTGCGCGGTCTCGATCCCGCGCGGCTGCGCCACGAAGTGGCATTCATCTTCAGCGTTCGGGAAGAGGTGGGCCTGGAGGGCGCGGCCGTGGCCGCGGCGGCGTTAGGGGGCCGGGCCGCTCGAGTCCATGCGATCGACACGTTCGTCTCGGCCGACGCGCCGCTCGAGCCCCAAGCGTTCGCAGTTGCGCCGATCGGCAGTGGGCCGGTGGCGCGGGCATTGGACAACAGCTCGGTGACGCCGCCCGCGCTGGTCGACTCGCTGGCGCGGCTCGCCCGGGCGGGCAACCTCCCCCTCCAGATCGGTACTACCAACGGCGGCAACGACGGATCCACCTTTGCCGCCTGGGGCGTCCCCGACATTCCAATCGGATGGCCGCTGCGCTACAGCCACTCGCCGGCAGAGGTGATCGATCTTCGTGACGTAGTGCACCTGGCAGACCTGGTCCAGGCGATCGCGGAGCGCTGGTAGCCCTATGTCGTCGGCCAGGCTGCCTCTACCAACGCAGGCAGCACCTCGGCCGCCGGGCCGATCAGTTGATGGATGCGGGGTCCGGCGCGTTGGCCCTCCATCGACAGGTTGATCACGGCGACCTCGGCTCCGGCGGCGGCTGCCCTCCAGGGCAGGGAGGCGGCCGGCTCCACCAGATTCGACGTCCCGATCGAGAGGAAGACGTCGCAGTTGCGTGCGGCGACCTCGGCCGCGCGCAACGCTTCGGGCGGCAGCAGCTCGCCGAACCACACGACATCGGGCCGGAGCGGGGCGCCGCAGGCTCCACAGCGGGGCGGCACGTCGCCGGTTTCGTCCCAGCTCTCCAGCACCGTGTGCTCGCGCGAGCAGCGCGCCCGCGTGATGCTTCCGTGAAGCTCGATCAGCCGGCCGCTTCCGGCGCGCCGGTGCAGTGCGTCGACGTTTTGAGTGATCAGCACGAACTGCGGCACTCGCTGCTCGAGCGCCA
>DASPXY010001613.1:0-3070 GCA_035637055.1 Gemmataceae bacterium
CTCGACCAGGCGGTCGAGCAGTTCCTCGACCAGTTTGTCACGGGCTATGCGTTCGGGTAGGTTGGCTGGCTGCAGCCCGACGCCGTCGAGGGCGCCCACGATCAGCGGCCCAAAGTGAGCGCGAACGCGCTCGATGCCGTGTGTTAGGGCCAGGTTGATAACAGCGCCGAGGCGTTTGCGATCGGCTGCCGACAGGCGGGCGCGAGCCACCCTTTTCGCCGCCCGGCGCAGGTGCTGCAAGATGCGTACCTCCGGCTGAGCGGGCAGCGGTCGCTTGAGCGGGCGACGGCCCAGCGTAAACGCCCAGCCGAACACGTCGAGGGCGAAGACGCCGCGCTCGCGGTCCACGCAGGCTTTTTGGAGATCGTAGAGTAAACGGGCCTCCAGTGTCCAAAATCCGGAGGCGGCGCCGGCGAGCAGCGGCGCCAGCGCTCGACGCCAGTCGGCGACCTCTGTTTCGCTGAGCGCGAGGGCTCGCTGCAACCGGCCGATCAGCAGGTCCAACTCGGTGTTGGCCGCGGCCTCCGGTGGGGCGCCGCTGAGCGCCCGGGCACGGAGAATGGCCGCCCGAACGAGGTTCCCACGCGCCGCGGCGCTGTCGGCTGCGGCATTCAATCCCCGGCTGGCTTCCGGCGTCGGGGGCGCGGGTGGCTGGCCATTCGGGGCCGCAGCCTCCGCCGCGTGGTCGTCTGTGGTTGGCTCCGGCGCTCCTGGCAGGCGGGTGGCGGCGAGGATCGCAGCGGCATCGACGTCTTCGGCGAGAACGGCGTCGATCTCCTTGAAATCGGCAATGCCGGGGAAGAAGACGGGCAACTCCGCCGGCGCGAAGTAACGCAGTTCCAGGTACGTGGCCGCGAACTCGACGTAGACCGTGCGGTCGTCGCCGGGCGGCAGTAGCTCGCGATCCTGGCCGAGCACGGTGCGGATCTCCGCGAACTCCGTCGTGCCGATGCGATGGATACGGCGGCGCAGGTCGGCGTCGGTCAGCTTGCCGTCCGCGATGCGCTGTTCGAGCGCCAGGTGGACATGAGCGTGGAACAGCTGCCGCCAGACATGGACCAGGGCACGGCCGCGTGGCAGTGCTGCCAGAATTCCCGGATCCGGCTTTGCCAACAGCGTCGCTTTCGGCGGAGGCTGCTGCTCCGGCGCCAGGCCGAGTTCGGTGCGATCGACGGCGGCGAGCAGGGCGCCGCCGTCGATGGTGTAGCGTTCCCGGTGCGGCACAAACACCCCGAAACCGGCGGCCTGACCATGACGCTTGATGAGCCGCCGCAGGATGCGCGGCCGGACGAAGAAAGCGGCCGGATCGACGGTGCGGGTCAGACGTTCCAACTCGGCCTGTTGCAAAGGCGGTTCCGTGGTGATGGTCATGGGGGCTGCCCTTGTGCTGCGAATGGTGACCTAACGACTATAGCAACTTCCGAAGCGGAAGGCCAACCCCCGCCCCCCTTCGCCGCCCTGGGGAGCGCGGGCGCGAAACCCGGAAAAAACTTGTGCCGCGGTCTCGGTTTGCCGGACTATTACATAGTGCAGGCACAAGCGAGGTTTGGTTCGTAGTCCCGCCTTCAGGCGGAACACGCGATGCCGCCTCAAGGCGGGACTACGAACAAGCGATCGCTTGTCCTTGCAATAGCGAGCAAAGCGACCGAGTTGGCGGAAAGCGACCTCATGACCCGACGGCCCCTCGAAAACATCTTGCAGAACCTCCGCAAGCTGACGCTGGGGCAGGAGCCCACCTCACTGTCGGACGGCCAGCTCCTGGAGCGTTTCGTCGCCGCGCAGGATCAGGCCGCTTTCGCCGCTCTCATGCAACGCCACGGCGCGATGGTCCTGGGAGTGTGTCGCCGTGTCCTGCGGTGTGCCCAGGATGCCGAGGACGCCTGCCAGGCCACATTCCTCGTGCTCGTGCGCCGGGCCGCCTCAATTCGCCGCCGCGACTCGCTCGCCAGCTGGTTGCACGGAGTGGCTTTTCGGATCGCGTCCCGACTCCAGGCCCAGACACGCCGTTATCGCACCGATGTAGACGCCGCCGACATCGACCCGCCGGCGCCGCCCACCGACCCCGCCGGCGATCTGACCTGGCGCGAGTTGCGCGTCCTGCTCGACGCCGAGCTACAGCGCCTGCCCGAAAGCCTTCGGCAGCCGCTGGTGCTGTGTTATCTCGAAGGCAAAACGCGCGATGAGGCCGCCCAGCAACTGCGCTGGAGCGTCGGCAGGCTCAAGGGTCGTTTGGAGCGCGGCCGCCGGTTGCTCTGTTCGCGACTGACCCGGCGCGGCGTGACGCTGCCCGCCGTCCTGTGCGGCGCCGCGTTCGTGCCGAGCACAACGTCGGCCGCCATGCCGTCCTTGCTCGTGGTGCGGACGCTCAAGACCGCCGTCGGACTGGCGGCGGGCAAGGCACCGGCGGCCATTTTGCCGGCTCCCCTGGTCGGCTTGCTGGAGACCAGCCTGCCCGCGGTGGGGACGATCAAGGTCAAGGCGCTGGCCGTCCTGTTGCTGGCCGTCGCCTTGCTCGGTGCGAGCGCCGGACTGCTGGGCCAGCCCAACCCACCGGAACAAGAGCCACCCCAACCACCACCGGCCCTCGTCCCGCAGGTGCTGCGCCAGGAGGCGGCCTTGCTGGCTGAGCAGGATCCCTTGCCGCCGGGGGCCGTCGCGCGGCTTGGGACGGGCCGCCTGCGGCACGGCGGGCAGGTTCACTCGGTCGCCTTCGCGCCCGGCGGCAAGGTGCTGGCGTCGGCAGGGTGGGATTGGGCGGTTCGGCTGTGGGATGCGGCCACCGGCAAGGAACTCCACCAGATCCCCAGCCCCGACGGTTGGTTTTGGTGCGTGGCCTTTTCGCCGGACGGATCATTGCTGGCCGCCTGCGGCGATGCGCGCGATGGCAAGGTCCACCTCTACGATGCCGCCACCGGGAAGGAGCTGCGCCAACTCACGGGGCACAAAGGGAACGTCTACACGGTGGCCTTTTCGCCGGACGGGGAGACGCTGGCCTCGGCAGGCGCCGACGGGACGATCCGCTTGTGGGAGGTACAGACTGGCGTCGAGCGCGGTTGCCTGATGGGGCACA